>JAZNBP010000001.1:0-2538 GCA_045587085.1 Acutalibacteraceae bacterium
TACCAAGGCATAACGTGAGCCAGTTTCCTGCTTATAACATTCTTTTGCGGTTGCCAATGAATGGTTACCGTCGCCTACTGCATACAAAAGACCGGCAATGCTTTTTTCTGATAGAGAATTCAATGAAGCATTAACATTTTCAAGCATATCATCAGTTACTTTATATCCGGAAATTGAGCCTGCGTTTTGCATAAGAACAAAATCATAAAGCTTTTGCATTTTATCGGTATTTTGAGCTATCGGTTCAATTACAGTATTGAGAGGGTCATCAATAAGTAACATAATATGCGGAATTTCAATAACCGCATCCTTACGGATTTTTACACGTGGCGGTATGCGGTCAACAACTGTGGCTTCGGTTGCTCTGATAGGTGTTTTTGCACCCTTTTCATAGGAATAATCCTCTAAATCGATAAGACCTACAAGACCGTGACGAGTTTCCCCATTCTTGAGTGTACGCTTTGTATAAACAACGCAATTTTCCACTACATTAAAAACATCGCCATTTAAATAGCTTTTCATCGTAGCGTTAATTTTATTTATCTCGTTTGAGTTATCCTCTTTAAGATATACCTCAGGTAAAATTATATTAAGAGCAGAAGGTGCATCCTTTACAAAATTGCTCGTCTCTTTCCAATATTCAGGCTCAGAGGTATATTGGTCACACGCAATACAAGACCACGCCTCAAAATTACTTTTTGGTAGAAGAATATCGGTTGGTAATAAATTGTTTTTCATATTTAATCTCCTAATATAAATTATTGTTTTTCAAAAATTCTTTAATGGTGCCTTCAACCATTTTTCGGTCAATCAAATAGCTTAGCCCGTGGTCGGCACCGTCAACTAATAAAAGCTTAATATTTTTATTTGCATTATAAATTTGCTGACTCATCTCAAACGGAACAAAACCGTCATCCTTACCGTGTATTAGTAAAACAGGAATTTTCGCAGACTTTACTGTATCTACACAGGTTTTTGAAAAGAGCGAAAACCTACCAAACACCAAGCAATATAAATTTAATAACGGTAAAATTGGACGGGGATTAATTTTAAATTTTCTTTTGCCTACAATTTCAATAATTTCACGAGCAGAAGTAAAACCGCAATCGGCAATGACCGCCTTTACGGTATCAGGAAGCTTATGGTCAAGAGATAATAAAACCGTAGACGAGCCCATTGACATACCGCCTAAGACAATATTTTTTTGCGAAAATTTCTCGGTTAAAAAATCAGCCCAAAGCTTTACATCATAGCTTTCCTTAATACCGAAGGTAATAAGTATACCTTCACTTTTGCCGTGACTACGTTGGTCGCACAAAAGCACGTTAAAGCCAAAAGCCTTATACATACCGACTGCACAGGAAAAATCCCTACTTGCTGAGGAACGGTAGCCGTGCATAAGTATAATGCTTTTATCTTTGCCGTAATAAAAATACTTTGCAGCTAATTTTTTACCATCAAAGCTTGATATAAAAACTTCCCTATAAGGCTCGGAATTAATAAAAACAATCCCTTTTGAAATTATATCCTTATACTTTTCAAGATGAGCATTAATCGGGTCATTAATATTTTCCGAATCACCCAAATTATGTTTTACAAAGGCAATAGAAAAGAAATAGTAGCCTATAAGTAATATTGCAACTATAAATACAGAAAAAATTATAGAAAAAATCAGCATAACTTAAAATCACCTAAAATATAATACCCTGAAAATACTATTATATTAAGGGTTTAAGGCGGATTGAATGTCCGCCTTAAAAATTATTTTATAATAAATTTGTTGTAAACTTTTTTGCCTTTTTTAAGAATAAAGTCAGTAGAAAAATCATCGGGTGTATAGGATGTAGCAGGATCGGTTACCTTAGCATCGTTAACCGCAATACCGCCTTGCTGAACAAGACGTCTGCCCTCACCGTTAGAAGAGGCAAGACCTGCTTTTACAAGCATTGTAAGAATACCGATTTTTCCGTCAGTAAAATCATCCATAGAAAGCTCAGTTGTAGGCATATTTTCGTGAGAGCCTGCACCTGAGAAAACTGCACGTGCTGTTTCTTGTGCCTTTTGAGCCTCCTCCTCACCGTGAACAAGCTTTGTAAGCTCAAATGCCAGAATTTCTTTTGCGGTATTAAGCTGACTGCCCTCCCAAGAATCCATTTTGTCGATTTCCTCAAGAGATAAGAAGGTAAGCATTCTGATGCACTTTAGAACATCCTTATCGCCAACATTACGCCAATATTGATAGAATTCATAAGGTGAGGTCTTTTCGGGGTCAAGCCAAACTGCACCGCCAACGGTTTTACCCATTTTCTTGCCCTCAGAATTAAGAAGCAAGGTGATTGTCATAGCGTAAGCATCCTTGCCTAATTTCTTTCTGATAAGCTCCGTACCGCCAAGCATATTGGACCATTGGTCGTCACCGCCAAACTGCATATTACAGCCATATTCCTTATATAAGTGGTAGAAGTCGTAGCTCTGCATAATCATATAGTTAAATTCAAGGAATGAAAGCCCCTTTTCCATTCTTTGCTTATAGCATTC
>JAZNBP010000002.1:0-4532 GCA_045587085.1 Acutalibacteraceae bacterium
ACAACATGGCTGCAGGCCCCGCTTCCTACGGTATGACCGATACAATGGGACGTATGCACTCCGACGCTCAGTTCGCAGGTTCTTCTTCCGTTCCAAGTCGGATCGTAGCCATGTCGTTCTGTGAGCCAAGGAGTTGAAAATGAAAATTGTCTTCCTAAGACCGCTTGGCCTCCGACTTACAACATGGCTGCAGGCCCCGCTTCCTACGGTATGACCGATACAATGGGACGTATGCACTCAGACGCTCAGTTCGCAGGCTCTTCATCAGTTCCTGCCCACGTTGAGATGATGGGTCTTATCGGCGCAGGTAACAACCCAATGGTTGGTATGACTGTTGCTTGCGCAGTTGCAGTTAACGAAGCACTTAACAAATAATCTGCGATTATTTCTAATGAAGTTAACAAAAAAGCCGCATTAAAAATGCGGCTTTTTATTTTACAAATGATATGTAGGGTAGAACAATGTTCGCCCGTTTTTATTTAATCGGGTTGTTTTCAATATATTCCCATATTTCTTTATAATCTTTTTCGCCTCGTATTATATGGTCATTAAAAGATTTTTGCCATATAGAAAAACCCATTTGCTTTGTAATATAACCTTTAGTCTGTTTAATTACCCTGTTAATCGTAGGGGCGAACACTGTTCGCCCGCTTTCATCTGAATGTAATTGCAATAATAAATGTATATGATCAGGCATTATTACATAATTATCTACGGTTACGTTAGGATAATATTTTGGTATATTGCTTATGGCGGATTTAACGATTTCACCATATTTTGTTAAACGAATTTCATTCGGGCGAACACTGTTCGCCCCTACGATTATTTCTGATAATATTGTTTTTCGTTCTTTTACACAAATTGTTACAAAATACGCACCCGGCTTAGAATAATCGTAATCTTTTAATCTAATGTTTTTTCTTTTGGGTAATTCCATATTTATCACCAAGAATATAATACCATAAATTGAATTTTAGTTATTGCTATCATTTATAAATTCTACAATATCCTCAATGCGACAATTTAATGCAGTACAAATTTTATCAATTGTTTTTGTTTCAATGTTTTCATTTGACTTTAAACGTCTAATTGTTTTGCTGTCAATACCGCATTTTTCTCTTAATTTATAGGTAGAAAAACCTTTTGCTTCCATTGTGACCCATAATTTATCAAAAACTATCATAATATACCCCCTTGACATATATTATTATGGGGGTTATAATCTTAAATATTAAGGGGATATAATCCCCATATTAAAGGCGGTCAAAAGTTGATTAAACGTGTAGTAATTGCGGGTTGCAGAGATTATAATGATTATGATGAGGCAAAAAGCTTTATTGATTATTGCTTAAGTAATATTCGCAAAGAAAATGAAATTGTTATCGTTTCAGGAGGGGCGAGGGGTGCTGATGCTATTGGAGAACGATATGCAATAGAAAATGGCTTTAAGATTGAAAAATACCATGCCGATTGGCAAACCTACGGCAGATGTGCAGGGCCGATTAGAAACCGCCAAATGGCAGAAATTTGTGACTATGTTATCTGTTTTTGGGACCAAAAAAGCAAAGGTACAAAATCAATGATTAACTATGCTATAAAATGCAATAAACCCGTTAAAATTAAAAATATATGCGAAAAATGAGGGATTTATAGCAATAAAACGGACTTGGGATTTCCAAGTCCGTTTTACTTGTTAATGCTTGTTCTCTACTAACAATTCTTATTTGCGAAAAAGTAAAATAGTTTTATATGCGATTTCAGCCGCCCTAATATCCGTATTGCATTTAACGGAGTAAAATCTACACTTAAGCATAATTATTTTCAAAAAATCCAATGTATATTTTAATCCTTTTGAAGCCTTAGGTAAGTATACCTGAGAAAAAAGTTTTTCTAAAATTAAATCTTTATCGGTCACACAAAGGCATTCATTAACTAATCCTTGGGATATAAAGCAAATATTTTTCAATTCCGTTTTTGTATTCCTATTTAATCCTTCTTTTCCTGCCCAAGGTGTGCCATAGGCATATAGCTTTCCGTTTACAAGTCTTAGTAATGGCTTATCACCATTTATAACTTTCACTCTATTTCCTAAAAGCTTCCGCCATAAATTGATATGTGTAGTTTTACCTGTTCCGCTTTTAGCCACAAAAGCAATACCGCAATTATCGACAGAAATAATCGCACCATGCATTAAAATGCCCTCATAGTCAATCATTTTCTCGGCAATTTTTCGGTATATGGCAAGCGATTCAAGAAAACCTTTATCATTATTCGGAGACTGTCTCTCGGCTTCTATTTCAAAGTCGGTTACCTCTACATAAAAATTTGGTATTCCTTTTGCAATGTAATCAGTGCAAAGGTTTTTTACATATTCATATTTATTGTTTATTGCTATATTAAGCTCTGCCAAGCGTATTGTAAACATAACTTATTCGTCATCCTCGAATATAAAAATCCATTTCATACCGATAGGTGCCAGCAAAATCATAAGTCCACCCAACAGATGAAAAACAGCCGTTGACAAAACGGTTGAAACACCTAATTTAGTATATTTAAGGAATTTTGTTATCGCAAAAATCCAACCGTAAACAGAACTAGAAAAGCAAAGATATACTATAACTGTGCAAATGCCAAAAATTGCATACGCCGCAAAATTAGCAATAAAATAGGCTTTTCTGTCACGCAAATCAAAAAAGCAAAACCTTAACATAAACACATTTAAAGCAATCCAGAGTAACGCACCTATTAATGCAATTGTAAAAACAGAAGCTCTTGTAGTGAATATACCTGTAATATTAAGCACTACAGCTATTGCGGAAAATAACGCACAAGAAATCAAGAGTTCTAAAAATCTGCGAATAATAATTTTAATCATATTTTGCTCCTAAAAGATAATTGTTTTTGAAAACAAAACGCCCTTTAACAAAAAGGCGGGCTGCCACATAAAGCAGCAGCCCAATATGGTGGTGGTGAGAATAAGTCTAATTAATCGAGTAATGAAGCGTTTTGAGGATCGCCCCAACCGCTGGAGCTGCCAGAGCCACTACCCGCATTACCTGCACCGCCGTTTGTAAGGCCCCCGTCGTCATTAGAAGTTGTTATAACATCCTCTAATTCCATCTTTGTGATTTCTAAAAAAGCTTTCATTTTTCCATCTCCTTATCGCAATAAATTTTAATCTACAAGCTTACCACAATCGAATACAGCTGTTTTGGTTTCAACACCGTCAAATGTAGTTACAAAGCCCTGAACCTGAACGTTCATATCGCCCAAAGATTCTAAGTTTTCAGCTGTGAAGTATACGGTATGATTCATAATATACTTACTTGTATCACTGAACTGGTCAGGAGTAATATAATCTGTTTTGTCAGGAAGCTCAACAGTAAGACTTTCCCAAACAACGCCGTTTTCAATAACAAATCTCTGTGTTGTACCGCCAACAGTAACATAGAAGCCACAACCATTGCTCTTATAATCAAGAGAATCAATACCTATTGTCAATAAGAGACCGTATCTGGTTTCAGTACCGCCTGCCGGCTTGAAGCCCTTAACATAGTAAAGTTTTGTGTCAAGTGTCGGCTCTGTTTCCACAACAACAGACGAGTAAACGCCTTCTTTGTATACTACTTCGTAGCCGTCAACAGTAACAACCTTCAAATCTGCAGGAGCAGTAAGAGTTGCATCTGCATCAAGCTCAATTGTTGTACCGTTAAGATTTACATTTTCGCCGATAGTCATTGTATCGCCAACATTAATTGCAGAGCCTGCTACCTCAGAGTTGAATCCAACAATTGCTGTGTTGCCGGTAAACTCAACATTGTCTTCTGCTCGGGAAACTAAAGCGTAACAAGATGTACCGTAATCCCAATCTAAATTGGTACAATCTATAATAACATTATCAACCACAAAATTTGTTGCATAAGAGTTGAACATCCAGCAGATGTTAACACCTTCGGCTATCTTAATAGTACCATTTTTAATGATAGCTGTTTCGGTAACCTCGGGACGAATCTGGAAGCCGGAGGTTTCTGTACCCTGAGAGCCTGTTCCACCGATCAATGTGTAGGTGTAGCCGTTTAAGTCAAATACCATACCATTTTCCATAAATCTCATACCCAAGCCGGACATATCGCCCAACAGAGTAATAGTAGCACCCTCTAATCTAGGGCAGTTGCTTGTGTGAGGAACAGCCTCACGCATATCGTTATAATATTCAACCTTACCCTCAGGGTAAACAGGATTGCCTACAGGATATGTAACCATAATAAGATATTTATTAGTAGTATAAGAACCGTCAATTTCCTCTACAACATATCCTGTTGGAACATTCTTAGAAGTAACTGTGCTTCCATCCTTTAATGCATCGGCTGCAATAGATACCTCAACAGGCCATTCAGTGGAGCCAGCGGTTACAAAGAGATAAACATTGCCGTAAATTTCAGCATTTTCGCCTATTGTAATTGTACCGTTATTAGCCTTTTTGCTGGGATCCTGGAAGAAAACTGCAGTGCCATTTTCAGAACTTTCGATTA
>JAZNBP010000003.1:0-6514 GCA_045587085.1 Acutalibacteraceae bacterium
CTTCGTCATTTCGTTCCTCGCAATGACATTTTTATTATTCGTCATCGTTTATTTTGCACTGGGTTCCATCGTGCTTGATTTCGTAATTATCTTTCAAAATCAAATCACTTATAAACACAAACTCATACCCCTCGTCTTTAAGGCATTTGAGTATGTTTGGGAGTGCCGCAGGTGTGTGGTCGGCGTCGTTGTGGAATAGCACAATACTGCCGTTTTTAACCTTACTTGTTACCCTTTGGCAGATGCTTTCCGGTGTGGCATTTGAACGCCAATCCAAGCTGTCAACATCCCATTGGATCGTATACATATTAAGCTCGGTTAAGGTTTTAATGGTGGTGTTATCGTAGTCCCCGTATGGCGGGCGGAAAAGGGTGGGGGTTTTACCTGTCACACTTTTAATTTTTTCGTTGCAGGAAATTATTTCGTCACGCATTTGTTCGGTTGTTAGCTGTGGCATATTTGGGTGTGTGTTTGAGTGATTTTGCACTTGATGCCCTGCATCTGACAAAGCCTTAACAGATTCGGGATATTTATCTACCCAAGCACCTACCACAAAAAACGTAGCCGGAACGTCATATTCCTTAAGTATTTCTATAAGCTGTTCGGTATCGTCATTACCCCAAGCGGCATCAAAAGAAATTGCTACCTGCTTTTTTTCGGTCTCAACACAGTAAATAGGCAGCAGCTTTTGGTCGCCCGCAAACACATTGACAGAAGCGATAAGTGCTATCACAACCGCCACAGCACAGGAAAGGGCTACAGTTATTTGTTTTTTTGTTATTATAAATAATTTCATAAAAAGCACCTCGGTATTTTATATGCTCTAATGCTCGTACTATATTATTCACAATTCTTTTACTTGCCTATTATTTGGATTTAAGGTATAATATTTGCGGATAAAAAGATAATCAGGAGCCGGAAAATAAAATGATTAACAATTTAGATTTATTTGCAAATACCGCAGAGCAAATTTTTGAAAACACCAAGCCATACCGCGAGCTTATGATGAAATATAACTGTGCTATGCTTGAGGTCAAAACCAAGCTGGATGTTCTTAACAGTCAGTTAGGGGTTGAGCACGAAAGCTCACCCTTTGAGTCGATACATTGCAGAATTAAATCTCCAAAAAGTGTGGTAGAAAAGCTAAATCGCAGAGGTTTTCCCTTGACGCTTGACTCTATTGAGAAAAACCTTAATGATGTTGCGGGAATACGCGTTATTTGTTCATTTATAGACGATATTTATACCCTTTCTGAAAGACTTTGCGCCCAGGACGATGTCAGGGTGATAGAGGTTAAGGACTACATAAAAAATCCAAAAGAGAACGGATACAGAAGCTTGCATTTGATACTTGAAATACCGATTTTCCTCTTGAATGAAAAGAAGTTTATGCGAGTTGAGGTGCAGTTCCGCACCATTGCTATGGATTTTTGGGCAAGCCTTGAGCATAAGGTACGCTACAAAAAAGAAATCTGCGATGCAGACACTATTTCGAGTGAGCTTAAAGCTTGTGCCGAGGAAATCAACGCTCTTGACGTGAGAATGCAAGAGATAAAAAGAAAAATTGATTATAATGTTTAAAAATAACTTTATTTATTAACAAAAGTGTGATATCATTAAAAGAGTAATATATAACTTAAAGAGGTATTCTTTTATGGGTTTATTAAAAGCAATTTTTGGCAACTACAGCGAAAAGGAAATTAAAAGAATTCTACCCTTACAGCAAAGGGTTTTAGAGCTGGAAAGCGAATACGCTGCTTTGTCTGATGATGAGCTTCGTGCAAAGACTGAGGAATTTAAAGATAGACTGTCCCTTACAGAAACACTTGATGACATTTTGCCTGAGGCATTTGCCGCTTGCCGTGAGGCTGCTTGGCGTGTGCTCGGTATGAAGCATTTCCCCGTACAGATTTTGGGCGGTATTATTCTGCATCAGGGCAGAATTGCCGAAATGAAAACGGGTGAAGGTAAAACCTTGGTTGCAACCTTGCCGGCGTATCTTAATGCACTTTCGGGCAAAGGCGTTCATATTGTAACGGTAAACGATTATTTGGCAAAGCGTGACTCTGAGTGGATGGGCAAGCTATACCGTTTTATGGGACTAAAGGTTGGTCTTATTATCCACGGTATGGATAAGGATGAAAAGCGTGAGGCTTACGAGGCGGACATAACCTATTGCACCAACAACGAGCTGGGCTTTGATTATCTGCGTGATAATATGGTAATTTATAAGGAACAGCGTGTTCAGCGTGAGCATAATTTTGCCATTGTGGATGAGGTTGACTCAATCCTTATAGATGAAGCAAGAACTCCGCTTATCATTTCGGGACAGAGCGACAAATCTACCGATTTATATACCTCTGCCAACGCTTTTGCTCGCTCACTTAAAATGGTAAAGGTTAAGGAAATGGACGACAAGGCAACCGATGAGGCGGCTAATTATGACGGCGACTATGTGGTTGACGAAAAGGCTCACACCGCAACCCTTACCGCATCGGGCGTTGAAAAGGCAGAAAAATATTTTAATATTGAAAATCTTAATGACAGCGAAAATATTGCTATTGCTCACCACGTTAATCAGGCTATCCGTGCATACGGAATTATGAAGCGTGATGTTGACTATGTGGTAAAGGACGGTGAGGTTATAATCGTTGACGAATTTACCGGCCGTCTTATGTATGGCAGACGCTATAACGAGGGACTTCACCAAGCAATAGAGGCAAAGGAAGGCGTAAAGGTTGCAAAGGAGTCAAAAACTTTGGCTACCATTACTTTCCAGAATTTCTTCCGTCTTTACAATAAACTTTCGGGTATGACCGGTACCGCTATGACCGAGGAAGCTGAATTTCAGGAGATTTACCGTCTTGATGTTATTGAAATTCCTACAAATAAGCCGATTGCACGTATTGATGAAAACGATGTTGTCTATAAAACCGAGATAGCAAAGCTTAATGCAGTTATTGATAAGATAATTTCGGCGAACGCTAAAGGTCAGCCTGTGCTTGTGGGTACGGTGACCATTGAAAAATCCGAGCTTTTGTCGGCTATGCTTAAACGTAAAGGCATAAAGCATAACGTACTTAACGCAAAGCACCACGAAAAGGAAGCGGAGATTATAGCTCAGGCGGGAAAGCTTGGTGCTGTTACTATTGCCACTAATATGGCAGGACGTGGTACTGATATTATGCTTGGCGGTAATGCCGAATATCTTGCAAAGGCGGCACTCCGTCACGATGGATTAAGCGAGGAAATGATTGCCGAGGCTACCGGTTTTGCCGAGACCGAGGATAAGGATATTTTAAGCGCTCGTGAATCCTTTAAAAGGTATTATGATGATTTTAAAGCCGAAATTGCACCCGAGGCTGAGGCGGTAAAGCAGGCAGGAGGCTTATGTATTATAGGTACAGAGCGTCACGAATCCCGCCGTATTGATAATCAGCTTCGCGGTCGTGCAGGTCGTCAGGGTGACCCCGGTAATACACAGTTTTTTGTTTCGCTTGAGGATGACCTTATGCGTCTTTTCGGCGGTGAAAGAATTACTGCTTTGATGAACACCTTAAAGGTGGATGAAAATATTCCTCTTGAAAGCGGTATGCTCTCAAAAACTATTGAGGGTGCGCAAAAGAAAAAAGAGGGCATGAATTTTGCTATTCGTAAGAATGTGCTTCAGTATGATGATGTTATGAATAAACAGCGTGAGCTTATTTATTCACAACGTAATAAGGTGCTCGACGGCGAGGAACTGAAAGCCACAATTCTTAAAATGATAGATGATACTATTGAAGCTTACTGTGATATATTCTTGGCAGATTCCGCAGTTCACGATAATTGGGATTTAAACGGGCTCAGAGAATATTTTATGGGTTGGATTTGCACACCTGATGACTTTAAGTTTACCCCCGAGGAGCTTGGCAACACCGAAAAAGAGGATGTTGCAGACACCTTAAAACAGAAAGCACGCGAAATGTATGAGCTTCGTGAGGCTGAACTTGGCTCTGATACAATGCGTGAGGTTGAAAGGGTAATGTTGCTTCGTTCAGTTGATACGAACTGGATGGATCACATTGATGCTATGGATCAGCTGCGTCAGGGTATAGGACTTCGTGCTTACGGTCAGCATGACCCTGTAATTGAGTACAGAAACGATAGCTACGATATGTTCGAAAATATGACAAATACCATTCGTGAGCAGACTTCTAAGCTAGTTCTTAGTGTAAGGGTACGTAAAAACGAAGAGGTTAAGCGAGAAAAGGTAGCCGAGGAAACCTCCACAGGTGACAAACCGCTTACGGTAAGAGGTAAGGGTGTTGTAGGTAAAAATGCGCTTTGTCCGTGTGGCAGCGGTAAGAAATATAAGCGTTGCTGCGGTAAGGATATAGATTAGTATGAAAAAGGTACTGTTACATTGCTGTTGTGCACCCTGCTCGGTTTCGTGTATAGAGCCTCTAAGACAAGAGGGGATAGAGCCTACTGCATTTTGGTATAACCCGAATATTCATCCCTTTAAGGAATATGAGTCTCGGCGTGACTGCCTTGTGGAGTATACCGAGAAAATCGGTGTTCCGCTTATTGTGAAAGAGGAATATGGGCTTCGGGAATTTGTCAAAAATGTAGCTGAGGATATTGATGCTCGCTGTGTTTATTGCTATGAGCATCGCCTCGAGGAAACCGCAAAATATGCCAAGGAAAATGGTTTCGATGCTTTTACATCCACACTTTTTGCAAGCATTTATCAAAATCACGAAATGATGAAGGCGGCGGCAGAAAAATATGCAAAGCTTTACGGTGTAGAGTTTTTGTATCGTGATTTCAGACCAAATTTCCGAGAAGGAAATAAAAAAGCCCGCGACGAGGGACTTTATATGCAAAAATATTGCGGTTGCATTTTCTCGGAAGAGGATAGGTATATAAAGCAAATAACTAAAGCTAAAGAGAAGTTTAATATTTAAAAAAAGGATAACAGCAGAGCCCTCCTTGCCTAAAGGAGGGGGGACCATCGAAGATGGTGGGAGGATTTATTCGCAATCATTAAATTATGTATTATTTGTATCCCTCCGTCTTTTGCTTCGCAAAATCCACCTCCCTTTAGGCAAGGGAGGCAAGAGAAAAGACGGCGAAATTTTCGCCGTCTTTTATATATCGCATCGTAGGGCAGGGAAGATTCCCAGCCCTGAATAACACATCAACACACAGAACCGTTCCTTGTGTTTCCTGTGCTATGTTTTTACTGTCTTTACCACTGTCTTTACGTGTATTTCATGGTTGTTTATTAATTTCTTTTTTTATTTTTTTAAAAAGCAGAGAAATCAGCTTAATTATACTTCGTATTGCAGAAATAATAACAATCCATATAGCAAAGCCACACGTAGCAGATAAACCTCGATATAATGCTCTGCCAAAAGCGTATGCCGCAAAATACGGTTCGAAAAAAAATAATATCAAACCAGAAATTACAACAAATATAACTGATAAAATAAACGTGATATTGTTTTTTTGTTTTTTCTCTTCGTCAAACATCTTTTCAAAATTTTTAGCAGGTTCTTTTTTGCGGCAGTCAAAGCAAACACCTTCATATAAGGATACTGAAGGTTTGCCACATTTTTGGCATTTTGACATTTCTTTTTCTACGGTTTCTTCTGTCGATAAATCATCAAAATCAAATTGTGATATATATTTTTCTGGTTTTTTCATCAGAATATCTCCTCGAAAAATGTTTATTAAATCAAGCAAATTTAAAAACACAGTATTGTCCCTTGTGTTTTAGGGATTAGTAATTATGTTAGCAAAAAAGTAGATATAAAACCGCCAACTATAAGAATTATTGTAAATAAAGTAAAGCCTAGGATATCGTGAATTAACAATCTTATTAATTCTTGCATACTCTCATAGCAATGAGTTTTTATATTATAATAAACATCCAAATTCATACCAACGAAAAGTTTGCTTTTCTTATTTAAAGAAGTTTTTTCAATGATGTCGATAGATTCTATATTATCTTTAGAGGAAAATTCATAAACATATTTTTTGTATGCATTTTTACCATCGTAACATACTTCTTGATTTTTCAATTTGATTATTTCGCCCTTGAGAGGATGAGTTGACTTCATTTTAAAATATTTATTTAAAGTAATAAAAAAATGAATTAAAAAATAAATACCTGCAATCGCGCATAGTGGAAGCATAAAATTTCTCCTTATATTTTTAAAATAGTATGTTGTTGAAATCTCTCTCTGAAAAAGCAAATCAGCATTTTGGAGTGTAATTATTATAGCACATTAATTAAAAATGCACAAGTTTTTATTAAAATATCTCATTTATTGTAGGGTGCGGCGATTTTCGACGCACCGATGTTTTTAGATAAAATAAACGGAATGTCGGCATGCGCCATCCCCTACAAGCTTCAATGAATTAAATCCTACAGATTTATGAATTGCGCTATGGCGCATTAGGGATTTAATTCAATTAATGGTGAAACCAATTCATGAACTTTAGTTCAATTCATGCCGACAGGCAA
>JAZNBP010000004.1:0-3919 GCA_045587085.1 Acutalibacteraceae bacterium
TGAAAGCCCTCTAATACGGAGAAAACAAGAATTGCTACAATGCAAACGGGGGCTATATATTTTACCATTACGGTATAAAGCTTTTCACTTTTGAATTTTCCACCTATATTCATTTCCTCAATTACAGTTTTGGGCTTTATTATATAGGCTACAAAAATACAGGTAAGAAGGGCTACTATCGGCATTAGCACGCTGTTGGTGATGAAATCGAACATTTCAAGCAGATAGAAACCGATAGATTTAATTGAAATAAATGAAAGTGTGCCATAACCAAGAGAGGAAAGTGAACCCAAAACCAAAGAGAATATAAGCACTGAAATACAAGCCTTTGTTCGGCTCCAGCCAAGCTTATCCCTGATAATTGAAACTATTGTTTCCATAAGCGAAATAGACGAGGTTATTGCCGCAAAGAATACAAGAATAAAGAATACGGCACCGATTATATTACCCGCAGGCATTTCGGCAAAAACCTTTGGTAGGGTTGCAAACATAAGGCTTGCACCTTTGTTAAGCTGAGTCAAATCACCGCCTGCGAAAACTGCCGGTATAATCATTAAGCCGGCTAAGAAAGCAATTCCGGTATCGAAAATTTCAATATTGCGTACAGAGGATTCAAGATGTATATCCTTTTTCATATATGAGCCATAGGTAATCATAATGCCCATTGCTATTGACATTGAATAAAACAGCTGACCTAAAGCAGCAAGCACTGTTGTGAAAGAGAATTCCTTAAAATTGGGCTTTATATAATAGATAACACCATCGATAGCCCCGGGCATAAACATAACATAAATCGCAATGAAAAGACTTAAAAATACTAAAACAGGCATCATAAATTTGCTAACCTTTTCGATGCCCTTTTCAACACCCAAAAGTACAACAACCGCAGTGATTGCTATGAAAATGAAAAACCAAACAAGCGGTTCTACAGGCTTTGTAATAAAGCTGTCAAAATATCCGTTTCCTGCAGCAGCCGGACCTTCACCCGACACATACACTGCAATGAATTTGGCAACCCAACCGCCTATAACAGAATAATAGGGGAGAATGAGTGCCGGAATTATTGCCGCAATCCAACCTACAAATGAAAAACGCTTATCAAGTGAGGCAAAGGCATCTATTACGCTCTTGCCGGTTTTTCTGCCTATTGCTATTTCTGTGCAAAGCAATGTAAAGCCGAATGTTACAGCCAAGATAATATAAGTAAGCAAAAATATACCGCCGCCGTGCTTTGCAGCAAGATATGGGAAACGCCAAATATTTCCAAGTCCCACAGCAGAGCCGGCCGCCGCTAAGACAAATCCGATTTTTCCTGAAAAACTACTTCTTTTTTCTGTCATAACTCAAACTTCCTTATATAATAATACTATATAAGTATACCAAACTATAATACAAAGGTCAAATATTTTTTGTTGCAATAATGCTCTAAATAGGGTATTATGTTATAGGCTGTTAAATTTGGAGGGATTTTTTTGGAAAGAGAAAGACTTGGCAGTCGATTAGGCTTTATATTACTTAGTGCGGGAAGTGCCATAGGAATAGGAAACGTATGGAAATTCCCTTATATGGTGGGACAAAACGGCGGTGCATTATTCGTTGTGCTGTATTTGGTCTTTTTGGCGATAATGGGTATTCCTGTTATGACTATGGAGTTTTCCTTGGGACGAGCAAGTCAAAAAAGTCCTGCAAAAATTTATAATGAGCTTGAGCCAAAGGGTACAAAGTGGCATATACACAGCAATTTTATGATTGCGGGTAACTATATTTTGATGATGTTTTATACAGTTGTTTCCGGTTGGCTGATTAGATATTTTATTGATACTGCAAAAGGGGATTTTGTGGGTGTTACAAAGTCTCAGGTAGAAGGTATATACAGTAATATGCTAGGTGACCCCGTAAGCCTTATAATTTATACGTTTATTGTAGTAATTGCCGGTTTTGCAGTCTGCTCATTTTCACTGCAAAAAGGTCTTGAACGTATAACTAAATATATGATGCTGTTCTTACTTGGAATAATGGTAGTTTTAGCTATAAACAGTGCCACTATGGAGGGCGGAGCAGAAGGTCTTAAATTTTATTTAGTGCCTAACATTAAGGTGGTTAAGGAAATCGGAATTTTTAATGTTATAGTAGCTGCTATGAATCAGTCATTTTTCACCTTAAGTCTCGGTCTTGGTGCTATGGCAATTTTTGGAAGCTACATCGGTAAAGAACGCTCGCTTTTAGGTGAGTCGGTAAATGTGGCACTGCTTGATACATTTGTAGCACTCTGCTCAGGCTTTATTATATTTCCTGCCTGTTCGGCTTATAATGTTGAGGTAAACTCGGGACCTAGTCTTATCTTTAAAACATTACCCAATATATTTAAGGACATTCCAATGGGCAGGTTCTGGGGTGCATTGTTCTTTCTGTTTTTAAGCTTTGCGGCACTTACAACCGTGCTTTCAACCTTTGAAAATATAATTGCCTGCACTATGGACAAGTTTGGCTTCTCAAGAAAGAAAGCTGCAATAGTTAATTGCGGGTTAATGCTGTTACTTGTACTTCCTTGCATTTTAGGCTTTAATGTTTTAAAGGAAATAACACCATTTGGTAAAGGCAGTAACATAATGGACTTAGAGGATTTTGCCGTTTCTAATATATTACTTCCACTAGGCTCACTTGTGTTTGTACTGTTCTGCACCACTAAAAAGGGTTGGAATTGGAAAGGCTTTGTCTCGGAAGCCAATGCCGGTAAAGGCTTAAAGGTAAAAAATTGGATGCGTTTTTACGTCACATATATTTTGCCTGTAATAATATTTGTTTTGTTTTTGATAGGAATTTATAATTTCTTTAAATAAGAAAAAGAGGCTATAAAAAAATTTAACTGTAAATTCATTGAATGTTTGTAGGGACAGGCGTCTCGACTGTCTGTAAAACTAAAAAAGCGGAAGAAGTGAGGCTTCACTTTTTCCGCTTTTCTTTTACTTTTTTGGATTGTTTTTTAAAAGTCATATAAATCGGTTGATAAATATCTGCTGCCAGAGTCGGGTAGAATTACCACAATATTTTTATTCTGATTTTCACTCTTTTTTGCAGTCTCTATTGCTGCAAAGAGTGCCGCACCCGATGAAATACCGCATAAAAAGCCTTCAGTATGGCCTAAATATCTGGCAGTAGCTATCGCATCATTATCTGATACAGTTATTATTTCGTCAATCACCGATACATCCAAAACCTTTGGAATAAAGCCTGCACCAATGCCTTGGATTTTGTGCTTTCCTGCACTTTTACCTGACAAAACTGCTGAAGCTTCAGGCTCTACCGCTATGTTTTTTATATTTGGGTTTTGTTCTTTTAAATATTTAGCACAGCCTGTAATTGTACCGCCTGTACCCACAGCAGAAATAAGAATATCAACATTTCCGTCAAGTTGTGAATAGATTTCAGGACCTGTGGTTTTATAATGAGCATCAGGATTTGCATTGTTTTCAAATTGACCTGCAATAATACTGTTTGGAATTTCTCGGTGTAGCTCCTCTGCTTTTTCGATAGCCCCCGACATACCCCTTGAGCCGTCGGTCAACACAAGCTCGGCACCAAACGCCTTCATCAGCTTTCTGCGTTCTATGGACATAGTTTCAGGCATAACGATAATAGCTTTATATCCTCTTGCAGCTGCAACCACAGAAATGCCAATACCTGTATTACCGCTGGTGGGCTCAATTATTACGGAATTTTTTGAAATAAGTCCTTTTTCCGCGGCATCGTCAAGCATAGCCTTACCAACTCTGTCCTTAACACTGCCCGCGGGATTTAAATATTCAAGCTTTGCAAACAAATTGGCAGAAAGAGAATGCTTCTTTTCTAAATTACAAAGTTTTAAAAGGGGAGTGTTGCCGATTAGCTGTTCTATAGAGGTATAGTATTTTGACATAAA
>JAZNBP010000005.1:0-1728 GCA_045587085.1 Acutalibacteraceae bacterium
GTCTGCCGTATGAGGATTTTAATACATTTAAAAAGTCTTTTGAAGATGTCTTTTCTTTAAAACCCGATATGCTCCAGCTTGGATTTTTAAAGCTTTTACACGGTACAAAAATCAGGGCAGAGGAAAAAATGCATTCATATATTTATTCGGATTTTCCGCCGTATGAGGTCTTAAAGAACAAATATATGACTTATGAAGAGATTTTAATTTTGAAAAGAATAGAGGAGATTGTTGACAAATTCTACAATTCGGGTGCATTTTCAAACACTTTGGAATATCTTTTAAACATATACGAAACCCCGTTTGATATGTTTTATGAAATAGCGAAATACTTTGATAAAAAAGGGCTTTTTCTAATGAGCCATTCTAAAAGCTCTTTGTTTGATATTTTAGCGGAGTTTGGAAAAGAAGAAAATATTGACGAGGTCTTTTTCGATATTTTAAAGCTTGATTTTCTGCTTGATAAAAACCATAAAACGCCCTTGTGGTCATTAAAAAAATTTAATCCTGAATTTTCAAAAAAACGTTTTTCCTTGATTGAAAATAATCCCGATGTGTTTTTAGAATTTTCACATCTTCCAATGAAAGACATAATAAAAAAGGTTTATTTTGAGGAATTTTCATATGATGTTCTAGGAGATTTAAAACGTGAAGATTTAATTGTTGCAATCTTTAAAAATGGGAAGGCCGTAAAATTAAAATTCTGAATAAAAAGTCACCTCTTAAGAGATAATAATTTAAAAAAGAGGTGATTTTTTTATGTTCAGAGGTAAAATTGTTATAGTCGGAGCAGGGCTTGTCGGCTCGACTACCGCCTACACTATAATGCTTGGCGGGCTTTTTAATGAGATTGCTATAATTGATATAAATAAAGATAAGGCTAAAGGAGATGCTATGGATATGAATCACGGTGTTTCTTTTGTAAAGCCTGTAACAGTTTATGAAGCGGACTATGAAACCTGTAAAGATGCAGACATAGTTGTAATAACTGCAGGAGTGGCTCAGAAACCGGGTGAAACAAGAACAGACCTTTTAAAGAGGAATGCACTTGTTTTTCAGGATATTATAGGCTCTATAATGAAATATGCACCTGATGATATTATTTTAATTCCTGTAACTAATCCTGTTGATATTTTAACGTATATAACCTATAAGATATCAGGGCTTCCTAAAAGACAGGTTTTAGGTTCGGGAACTGTTTTAGACACATCAAGACTTAAATATATGATAAGCCGTCACACAGGAGTTGATGCAAGAAACTGTCATACCTATATAATCGGCGAACACGGTGACAGCGAGGTCGCAGCGTGGAGTATTACAAATATTGCAGGTCTTTCTATGGAGGAATATGCAAGAACCTACGGAAAGTGCAGAAAAGATGACCTTGATAAAATGTATTTAGATGTTAAGAATGCAGCATATGATATAATCTCAAAAAAAGGTGCAACCTATTATGCTATAGCACTTGCAGTTGCAAGAATTGTAAGCTGTATTGCAGGTGAGGAAAACTCAGTACTCACGGTTTCGAGTGTTTTTGAGGGTGAGTACGGAATAAGAGATGTGGCGTTGAGTGTTCCGACACAGGTTGGAGGTCGCGGTGTAGAAGGTATATTTGAGGTTAATTTATCAGAGAGTGAAATGGAAGGATTAAGAAATTCGGCACGTATTATGAGAGAACTTATGGATACCATTAAAAAATAGTTTAAAGGGACGGTTTGAAAAAACTGT
>JAZNBP010000006.1:0-28065 GCA_045587085.1 Acutalibacteraceae bacterium
AAAAAAAAACAGCCGGAGAAGGAGCCGGTGTATTTTTGGTCGAGGTGAAGGGATTCGAACCCCCGGTCCCCTGCTCCCAAAGCAGGTGCGATAACCAAACTTCGCTACACCTCGATAAAATATTAAATTGTCAAAAATTTGCTTTGGTAGCCCTCTTGCGGTGCCCAAAACTTTTTTACGGCTTGGTGTGCCTAAAAGTTTTGACCGCGGCGCTTCGTTTTGCTCGCTGTATCGTCCACCGGACGCGCTCACAACCTCACCCAAAGCAGGTGCGATAACCAAACTTCGCTACACCTCGAAATTAATTTGTTTTTGCAAAAATTATTATATTGCAAAAGTATTGTTTTGTCAACAAAAAGAAATAAAAAATTATAAAAAACAAATATGTCAGGCTCGAGGTTTTATCCCCGAGCCTTTGTGATATACAAAACAAATATAAGCTACAAATTAAGCCTTGTTTACAGAGCCAAAAAGCTCCATCTTTTCCTTAACAGTAGCCTTAATAGCAGCAGTACCGTCTGCCAAAAGCTTTCTGGGGTCAAAGCCCTTGCCCTCTAAATCCTTGCCGGCTTCAATATACTTTCTTGTAGCATCCGCAAAAGCCAACTGGCACTCGGTATTAACATTAATCTTTGAAACGCCCAAAGAAATAGCCTTTTTAATCATATCAGCAGGGATACCTGTACCACCGTGAAGAACCAAAGGCATAGTACCTGTAAGCTGCTGGATAGCATCCAATGTATCAAAGCTAAGTCCTGCCCAATTTGCAGGGTATTTACCGTGAATGTTACCGATACCTGCAGCCAACATTGTAACGCCTAAATCAGCAATCATCTTGCACTCCTCAGGATCAGCTACCTCACCGCTACCAACAACGCCGTCTTCCTCGCCGCCGATAGCGCCAACCTCTGCTTCAAGAGAGAGACCCTTTTCGTTGCAGATTTCAACCAATTCGCGAGTTTTAGCGATATTTTCCTCAATAGGATAGTGTGAACCGTCAAACATAACAGATGAGAAGCCTGCTTCGATACATTTCTTAGCACCCTCATAGCTGCCGTGGTCCAAATGCAAAGCTACGGGAACGGTAATGCCAAGCTCGTTAATCATACCGTTTACCATACCAACAATTGTGGTATATCCGCACATATATTTACCTGCACCCTCAGATACACCGAGAATAACAGGTGAATTCAACTCCTGAGCAGTTTGAAGAATAGCCTTAGTCCATTCAAGATTATTGTTATTGAACTGACCAACAGCGTACTTACCTTCCTTTGCTTTGTTAAGCATTTCTTTTGCAGAAACTAACATTTACAATTCCTCCGTTGTTAAAAAATTATCAGGTATATTGTATACCATATTAACCTCAAAATCAAGTGTTATTTGACGAATTTTCGTAAGGTTTTTCAAGTGTTTCGGGATTTTTGAGATATTTTTTCATTGTTCTGAAGGCAGAAGCAAAATAACTGCCCGAGCAAATACGTTCGTCCATGGTAACACCTATAGGAATACTCTTTTCAAAAATTATCTCGCTGCCCTTACGCTTTGGCACTTCACGAGAAGCACCCATTGCCAAAAATACGCTGGTTGTACCGAATTCATAGCAGTGATGATAAATATGATTTGTTCTGATTGATGCTAAGTTTGTAATACCAAGGCTCATATGGAAAGGTGAAATATCAATAAGAGACTTTGGCAGCAAACCGTGTTTATCCATAAATCTTAAAACTGAAATTCCTACAGTAAGAAGTCCCGGCACGCTTAAAATAAACTTAATAAATCTTTCAACGCCGTTTTTTTCGGGAGTTTCGCGGTTTTCAGTTACGAACTTATTAATCTTATCGTTTATATCGAAAATAGTATCTGACTTTTCAAAATACATTTTGGACATAGTGCCGTTGTGTGTATCAAGTGACTGAAGCACAACCATACCAACCGAAATTTCGTTACGGTCATATATTTTCTTATTAACCACAAAACGGTTAAGCTCAGGAAATTCGTTTAAAGTGCGAACATAAGCCGCCAGAATAAGTGCCATATGGCTAATAGAGACACCCAACTTACGCTTTTCATTAATATATTTTTGCAAAGGCTCGTAAGGTATATCAATAGTAGTCATATTCATAGCGTCAACACGCTTATTCATAATATGTGCACCAACAAGATACATAGGGTCCGCGTTTTTTACTCTTTTTCCATCTGCTCTCATAAATTTCCCCAATCTATATTTAAGAATATATTTGCATTATACAACTTATTGTATCATATTTCGGCACTTTTTGCAACAGTTTTTGAACAAATTGTGAACTGTTAAAAAATTGCAGTATGGCTTCGCTCGACAGATTCATTAGGTTTTATAGAGAAAAGATTTTCGCATTTTTCAATATCTGCAGGGTCTCCGTCTTTTCTTGGACGGTTAGCCCACGGCTCTATACAAACGTACGGAGCGTTATTCTTACTCCAGATAAGCAGACTATTGTTACCTTCAAATTCTACCGACATTTTTTCACCGTTTTTACGGTTTCTGAGCGTCACAAATCGTGATTTAAGCTCAGTAAATATAAGGCAATCCAAAGCCCTATTTGTAAAGTATTTATAGTAAAGCGGTAACGTGTCCGACTCAAACAAAACGGTTTGAGTTGTTATTACCCCATTTTCATCAGCAACGGGAGATTTAAGTGTTTCAGGCTTTTCGAAAATTAAATCGTAATCCTCTATGCCACCTTCACAACGATAAGCCTCGTGCGAGCCAAAGGTCGCAAAAATCGTCTGCTTTGACGGATTAGTTACCTCATAAGTAATTTTAAGACTGCGGTCTTTGATAGTATATTTAACCCTGAATTCAAAGCTAAAAGGATACTGCTTTAACGTCTCATCGTTTTCTGTTAAAAGAAATACTGACGAGCTTTTATCAAGGCTTTCAAGCGAAAATACCGACTGCCTTGCAAAGCCGTGTCGTTGAATTTTGTATGTATCACCCTTAAAAATATACTCATTATTTTCAAATCCACCGCAAAAAGGAAAGAGAACAGGTGCGGTATATTTCCAAAAAGCAGGATTTCCGTCAAAAAGTCTCTCCTTACCGTCAACACAGATACGTTTAATTTCTGCACCCATTTCAGAAATTTCCACAAGCATTGTTTCGTTTTTTAAGCTAACCATAATCCATACCCCGACATAATTATTTTATTATAAATCTTACCATAATAACACATATTTTTCAACGGTTTTAAACATTTGAGTGACATACCGCATAAAATAAGATTAGAGGTGTTTTTATGGATAACGATTTAATTAAAAAATACAAGGCAGAAATGCTTAATATGAGCAGACGTGCAATAAAAACTCAAAGCACCGCAGAAAACAGCTCAAGCGGTGAGCTTATTGTAATGGTAACTGCCATCAGAAGCCTGTACCCGATAAAAAACGCTAAAATTACAGTCTTTAAAGGCGATACACAAAATAAAGCAGTGATAACCACCGCCATAACAAACGAAAGCGGCAGAACCGAAAGGATAATACTGCCTGCCCCCGATAAAAAGTTTTCTGAAACCGCGGGCAGTGATACTATTCCTTATGCTCTTTACAATCTGCTGGTTGAAGCCGACGGTTATATTGACAACATACATCTTAACATACCCATTTTCAGCGGTGTAACCTCCATTCAAAGGGTAAATTTACTGCTAAACGAGAGTGGCGGTGAAACACCTCCACCTCAAATTTTTGACGAGTTTGAAAAATACGAATTGTGAGGAAAATACTATGCCTAATGTGATTTTACCTGTTATACCCGAAAATATAACCGTGCATTTAGGACCTCCGGGAAGTAATGCAGAAAACGTGACAGTACCATTTAGCGAGTACGTAAAAAACGTGGCTTCAAGCGAAATATATCCCACTTGGCCCGAAAACGCACTAAGAGCCAATATATATGCTATAATTTCCTATGCACTGAATAGAATTTATACAGAATGGTATCCGTCCCGCGGTTACGATTTTGATATTACAAATTCCACCGCATACGACCAAGCGTTTGTAAAAGACCGAGAAATTTTCGAAAACATTGGCTACATAGTAGACGATATTTTTAACGATTATGTAGTGCGTCAAGGCTTTGTACAGCCTCTGTTTACGCAGTTCTGCAACGGCACAACCTCAACCTGCGACGGACTCTCTCAATGGGGAACTGTCTCGCTTGCGAACCAAGGTCTTACGCCGTACAGCATTTTACAGCGTTATTACGGAAACGACATCGGCATCGTGGAAAACGCACCTGTGGGCTTTACCAGCGAAAGTTATCCGGGCGTTCCGCTTAAAATAGGTGATTCGGGCAACAATGTGAAAATTATTCAAACTCAGCTTGATAGAATTTCCAGAAACTACCCTGCCATTCCGAAAATAGAAACTTTAAACGGAATATTCGGTGTGGATACCGAAAACGCCGTTAGAAAATTCCAAGAAATATTCTCAGTTCCTATTAGCGGTCAGGTAGACAAAGCTACTTGGTATGCAATTAAAAGGTATTATACAGGTGTAAAAAGACTTTCAGAGCTTGTAGCCGAGGGGATAACCTTAGAGGAGGCCTCCCTTCCCTTTGATACTGTAGTCAGTGAGGGTATGTTCGGAACAGAGGTCCGCACTGTGCAATATTATCTTAATATAATAGCCTATTTTAACAGTAATTTAGAGCCTGTACCCTTAAACGGAGTTTTCGATTCTCAAACAGTGGATGCTGTAAGGCGTTTTCAGGAGTTTTACGGACTGCCCGTTACAGGTATTGTGGATAACGCCACATGGAATATGATAAGTAAAATTTATATAGATACCGTAGCCTCCCTTCCCGAAGGCTATGAGGGGACAAATGCCAAGCTTTACCCGGGATTTGTTCTAACAAAAGGTATGCGAAACGAAAATGTCAGCGATTTACAAAAATATCTTGTACTGATATCCGAAAATATAAACGAAATTCCAAGAACCTCGGTTACAGGATATTTTGGCGACCTCACAGAAAACGCGGTGCGTGTTTTTCAAGAACTGTACGGACTTCCCGTAAGCGGTGCAGTAGGCCCTGTAACCTGGTACAGCATAGCCAGAGAATATGACGCTTTAAATAATCAATAAGCAAAAAAATGCCCCGCAGACAGCGGGGCAAATAATATTAATAATTTTCTTTTCTTACTTCAAAATAAGCCTTTGGATGTGCACAAACAGGACAAACCTCGGGAGCCTTTTTGCCGATTACCAAATGTCCGCAGTTACGGCATTCCCACATAGTTTCCTCAGCCTTTTCAAACACAGCCTTCATCTCTACGTTATTAAGAAGCTTTAAATATCTTTCCTCGTGAGTTTTCTCAATAGCAGCTACCTTGCGGAACTTTTCTGCCAATACGGTAAAGCCTTCCTCCTCAGCGTCACGGGCAAAGCCTGCATACATATCGGTCCATTCGTAATTCTCACCGTCTGCTGCAGATTTAAGGTTAAATGCGGTATCTCCTAAACCGCCAAGCTCCTTAAACCACATTTTAGCGTGCTCTTTTTCATTGTTTGCGGTATCAAGAAAAATAGCCGCAATCTGTTCGTAGCCTTCCTTTTTAGCTACAGAAGCAAAGTAGGTATACTTGTTTGTTGCCTGACTTTCGCCTGCAAATGCAGCATATAAATTCTTTTCGGTCTTACTTCCTTTTAATTCCATTTAAAATCACCTCATAAAATATATTTAACAAAGAAAATCTTTTGTTAACCATTAATTCAATTCGCAGAAGGATGTAATAAATACCTTTGCTTCCGCCTTCATTCTATCCTTAAAGCACTCGCCTGTTGTATCATAAACTCCCACTGTGAAAACACCTGCTTTATTGGCGGCATTTATATTTGCTATGTTATCCTCAAAAAAAGCGATATCAGAAAGCTTACAGCCTATTTTTTCTGCTACTGTCTTATAAATTTCAGGATTTGACTTTGGCATATCAAAGTCCTCCACAGAAAAGAGGTTAGAAAAAAGCTCTAAAACACCATTCCTTTTAAGAGATACTTCGACCATTCTTTTAGGACTTGCTGTCAAAACATAAAGACTATGCCCTTCTGCTTTAGCTTTAGAAACAAAATCGTAAACACCCGATTTCAGTTCAATTTCATCGCGGTATTGAATATATGCATTTTCCTGCATAGCATCTGCCATAGCAGTTGCCGACATATCAACACCCAAATACTCTTTAAAGTAAGCTGCCCCTTGCTGATAGCCCATAGGAGTTATAATTTCAACAATATTTTCGGGATAACGAGCACCCATATCATCCAAAAAATCGGTTATAGCCTTTGCAAAGCAAGACATTGAATCAACCAATGTGCCATCCAAATCAAAAATATAAATTTTCTTATTCTTTATTCTGTTCATTATTTTAAGAAACCATTCACTATCTGAGCCTCGGCTTCCTCGGGAGTAAGTCCAAGTGTCATAAGCTTGGTCAACTGCTCGCCCGCAATTTTACCTATTGCCGCCTCGTGAATAAGGGATGCATCAATATGGTTTGCAGTAATTTCGGGAATTGCTGAAACCTTTGCGTTATCCATAATAATTGCATCACACTCTGTATGACCGGTACATATATTATTTCCGTTTATTTTAGAAATAAATAGCTGATATGAATCATCCGCCGCAACCGAGCGTGAAATTACATTAGCGGCAGAATTTTCGCCGTCCAAATCAACCGTAAAATCGGTTTTGGCGGTTTGATTGCCCTTTGTCATAAGCTTTTCCCTTATAACCAATGTTGCATTATCCGAAAGCCTTGCAGTGGTCACCCTGTTTGTTGAATTGATACCGTCAATCTGAGTGGTATCCATTTCCATATATCCGCACTCGTCAATATTTATAACAGTAGTGGGGTTCATATTTCGCTCGCCATCACCGTCGCCTGCACCAAAATGCTTCTCGGTATATTTAACCTTTGCGTTTTTGCCCACGAAAAAGCTGTGTATACCGTCGTGACGGGATTCCTTATCTCCGCAGTTGTGAATTCCACAGCCTGCCATAATTTCAACGTCAGCACCCTCGCCAATAATGAAATCGTTATAAACCATTTCATTAAGACCTGTTTCGCTGATAATTACGGGAATATGCACCTTTTCGCCCTTTGTACCCGGCTTTATGATAATATCTATACCCGACTTGTCGGTTTTAGTCACAATATTAACATTTTCGGTGATTTGCCTTGATACAGAGGCTCCGTTAGCACGTATATTAAACGCACCTTCGGGAGTGCCGTCCATATCTGCAATTATTTTAAGTAATTCAAGTTCAGTATTATTCATATTTTTACACCTTCGAGGTCAAAACCGAACAGCCTGTATCGGTCTTACCTAATAGCGAGGGTAATATATCCTCTTTATTTCCTGTTTGCTTAATGCTTCCGTTTGCTACCACAATTACCCTGTCGGCAATATTGAGTATTCTTTCCTGATGGGATATAATAATAATAGAGCCTCCAAGATTTTTATGCATTTTTTCAAAAACCTTTATAAGACTGTTAAAGCTCCAAAGGTCTATTCCTGCCTCAGGCTCATCGAAAAGAGAAACCTTTGTTGAACGGGCAAGAACAGTTGCAATTTCTATTCTTTTAAGTTCTCCGCCCGAAAGAGATGCGTTAACCTCGCGGTTTATATAATCCCTTGCACAAAGACCTACCTCTGACAAATACTTGCAGGCTTCGGTAATGGATATTTCCTTACCGATGCTTAGCGATATTAAATCGTGAACGGTAATGCCCTTAAATCTTACCGGTTGCTGAAAGGCAAAGCTGATACCCTTTTTCGCACGCTCGGTAACAGATAAATCGGTAATATCCTCTCCGTCAAGAAAAATTTTTCCCGAGGTTGGTGTTATAATACCTGCAATAATTTTTGCAAGTGTAGATTTGCCGCCTCCGTTAGGACCGGTTATCACAGAAAACCCGTCACCTACCGTAAGATTTATATTTTTGAGTATTTCCTTAGTGCCGTCTTCGTTTTCGGCTGTAAAGGAAATGTTTTTAAGCTCCAACATTTTTTAAAAATCCGCCTTCATAAAATAAAATCTGTAAATAAACTATTTACTATATAATAACCCCTTTTCTCGTAAAAATCAACAATTTGTTAAATAATTAATTTATATATGGAAATTTTATGGGAAATGTAGTATAATGTCATTATCCGAATTAAATTTTAAAAAGGAGATTATCAAAATGAAAAATAAAAAATGGATAATAATTGGTGCTATAGCAGCCGTTGTAATTCTTTTAGTCGCTTTGTTTATAGGCGGTTATAACAGCTTGGTTGAGGGCGAGACTGAGGTGCAAAGCTCTTGGTCTGATATTGAGGTTGACCTTCAAAGACGTGCTGACCTTATTCCCAACCTTGTAGAAACCGTAAAGGAATATAAGGATTACGAGCAATCAACCCTTACTGCAGTAACCGAGGCACGCAACGCCTTTAATAATGCAAAGGGTGCTGAGGAAAAGGCAGAAGCATACAACGCTATGGACAGTGCCCTTTCAGTTTGGGTTAATGCTGTAACTGAGGCTTACCCCGAGCTTAAATCAAATGAGCAATTCAAAAGCCTTATGGATACCCTAGAGGGTACTGAAAACCGTATTGCTTACGCCAGAACAGAGTATAATGACGAGGTTAAGGAGTACAACGCCGACCTTAGAAAATTCCCAAAAAGCATTATAGCTTCTATCTTTGGCTTTGAAAAGGCAGAATTTTTCAATGCATCGCCAAATGCGAGCGAAAATGTAACGGTGGATTTTGACTAATGAATATTAAAAGGTTTTTAAGGGTTTTATCGGCAGTAGCTCTTGTTCTGCTGTCGGTTTGTGGCTGTAAGTCGGAGGAATTTAAATACCCTTCACCTACAAAGGAATTTTATATAAACGACTTTGCCGATGTTATATCGCCGGCGGATGAGGAAAAAATTCTTTCAAAGGGTGCGGCTTTAAAAGAAAAGACCACTGCACAGGCAGTAGTGCTGACTGTTGACAGCCTTAACGGTATTGAGCCGTCTAAATTCGCGTCCGATATCGGAAACGAATGGGGCGTTGGTGACAAGGAAAAGGACAACGGCTTGGTACTGCTTTTCTCAAAGGGCGACCGAGAGATATTTATTGGTACGGGTGACGGTATAGGTGGTTTTCTGCCCGATAGTAAAACCGGCAGAATAATCGATACCTACGGTCTTGAAAAGCTAGAAAACGATGAATTTTCAGAGGGAATTACCGCCATTTACGATGCACTTATTAATGAGCTTTATATTGCCTACGGTTTGGAACCGCAAGAAAACTATACACCCATAGATAAACTGCCTGAGGAAGACAGCGAAAGTGTGGGCAGTGTTCTGCTTTCTTGGATAATAATGCTGATTATTTTAGTAGTAATTTCATTTATTTTCAGAGGCAGAGGCGGTCGCGGTGGTCGTGGCGGCGGAATATTCTTTATAGGCACCCCGCACTTTGGCGGATTTTCCGGCGGCCGTGGTGGTGGCTTTGGCGGATTTTCCGGCGGTGGCGGTTCTTTTGGCGGCGGCGGTGCCGGCAGAGGCTTTTAATTAACCGCATAAATTTATTGTTTGGAGTTTTTCAATGTCACAGAATTCAGAATATAAAGGCTATGAGGAATTTTTAAAAGCCTATGAGGGACGCTTAGAAAATTCGGGCTATGAGAATAAAACTAAAACAGAAACTGTTAGAGCATCTGTTCCTGCCAGAAAAAAGAAAAAACGCTACAGAGTAATTAGACTTCGCAAGTCAGCAGTAGCGGTTTTACTCATATTAATAGTAGCAATCACTTCGATTTTTGTTGTACCTTGGGATAGCTTCTCAGAAAAGTCTGCTGCTAAAAACAGCAAGGCTTCAGCATCAAAGTCTGACAGCACCCCAAAAAAAGAGGAAACCGGAATCAGCTACAGCTTTAGCAAAGATACCGTAGCAATACCAAATTACGTTGACGCAAAGGGTGCTATAATTATCGATAAAAAGGATAACTCTGTAGTGGCACAGCGTAATGCCCACGAAAGAACCTATCCTGCATCAACCACTAAGATTATGACATTGCTGGTTGCAGTTGAAAGCATTGACGATTTAAGTGATACCTTTACTATGACTCTTAGTATTACCGACCCTATGTTTGAAGCAGGGGCTTCGGTAGCCGGCTTTTTAAACGGTGAGGTTATCACTATGAAGGATATGCTTTACGGACTTATTCTCCCCTCGGGTGCAGATGCAGCATTAGGTCTTGCTACAAAAATTGCAGGCAGTGAGGAAAATTTCGTAAAGCTTATGAACAAAAAGGTAAAGGAATTAGGGCTTAAAAATACTAATTTTGCAAATGTTACAGGGCTTCACGATAAAAATAATTACTCTACCGCTTATGATATGGCGATTATCCTTGATGCCGCACTTCAAAACGAGCTTTGCCGTGAGGTGCTGTCGACCTATCAATATACAACTGCCTCTACAAAAGAGCATCCGCAAGGAATATTGCTTTCAAGCACTCTTTTCAGCTGGATGTACGGTACTGAGCCCGAAACCGCTACAATTTTAGGCGGTAAAACAGGCTTCGTAAATGAATCGGGCTATTGCATTGCCTCTTACGGCAAGGCAAACGATACCGAGAATGAATATATTGTTGTAACGCTTGGAAATTCGGGACGCTGGCCCGCATTTTACGGACAAATTGATTTGTATAAGGATTTTGCAAAATAGAAAAAACACTCTGCAAAAGCAGAGTGTTTTAATTTTACACGTAAATATTAATCGTTTACATAAGGAAGTAAAGCCATCTGACGTGCACGCTTGATAGCTGTGGTAATCTCACGCTGGTGAGCAGCGCAGGTACCTGTTGCACGGCGGGGAAGAATCTTAGCACGCTCAGAAATGAACTTGCGAAGACGGGCTACGTCCTTATAATCAATGCTTTCTACGCGGTCAACACAGAAATGGCAAACCTTTTTACGGGGTTTCTTGTGCATAGGTCTATCGTTTCTCTCGTTTTCCATGGTAAAGCCTCCTTGAATTAATTTTAATTAGATGCGATTAAAACGGTAAATCGTCATCAGTAGCATCGCCTAAATCAGCGAAATCGTTTGAGTCAGCATTGCTGAAGGAAGCAGGAGCTGCCACATCCCCTGCGGGAGCAGAATCTCTCTTACTTTCAACAAACTGAACATTGTTTGCAACAACTTCAAAAGCAGTTCTCTTGTTACCGTTTTTGTCGGTATAGCTTCTTGTTTGAATAGAACCTTCAATACCGATAAGATTGCCTTTTTTGAAGTATTTTGTAACGAATTCCGCGGTCTGACGCCAAGCCACAATGTTGATAAAATCAGTCTGGTTGTCGCCGCCGGAACGGTAATTGCGGTTTACTGCAATGGAGAAGGTTGTTACCGAAATACCGTTTGGTGTGGTCTTCAGTTCGGGGTCTGCTGTAAGGCGACCTGTTAAAACAACTAAGTTAAACATTCTTCTTTTCCTCCATTACTTCTTGATTACCATAACGCGTAAAACACCGTCGGTAATCTTTACGATACGCTCAAGCTCAGCGGGGAACTCAGGATTGCTTTCAAAATTATAGAAAACATAGTAACCCTCAGCCTCGTCATTGATGAGGTATGCCAAGCGACGCTTGCCCCAATCATCAACGCTTTCAATGGTACCGTTCTTTGCGATAAGGTCATTGATTTTCTCTTTTAAAGCGGTAGTAGCTTCCTCACCGTTCTTTACGGAGAAAATAACGCCTGCCTCGTACTTGTTAGCCATTTACTTTGCACCTCCCTTTGGACTATTGGCCCTGAACTTTATTCAGAGCAAGGAGCTAAATGAGCATAGTTTTCCATTTAGCAGACAACATTATAACAATAAAATGCCATTTTGTCAACAAAAATCTTGATTTTTTAATGATTTGCACTATAATATAAATTAAAAGGGGGAATTGCAATGCTTCTTACCATTGATATAGGCAATACCAATATTACTTTGGGTGCTTTTGAGGGAAGTGTTTTAAAGCTTACCGCCCGACTTGCCACACAAGTAGGACGTACCGACGACCAATATGCCGTAGAAATTAAAAATATTTTGGCTCTTTACGACATAACACCTGAGGTTATAGAGGATTGCATAATTTCATCAGTTGTGCCGACTGTGGGCAAAAGTATAAGCCGCGCAGTATCAAAGCTTTGCCACATTGTACCCTTGATGTTAGGTCCCGGTGTAAAAACAGGGCTTAATATTAAAATTGATAATCCCGCACAGCTTGGTGCCGATTTGGTTGCAGGTGCTGTAGGTGCTTTAGAGGAATACACTATGCCCTGCGTTATAATCGATATGGGTACCGCTTCCACTGTAAGCGTGCTTGATAAAAACGGTGCGTTTTTAGGCGGTGTTATTGCAGCAGGCGTAAGGCTTACCCTTAAAGCATTAACCGAAAATACAGCTCAGCTTACCTCTATTAATATTGAAGCTCCGAATTCGGTTATAGGCACCAACACTACCGAGTGTATGCAGTCAGGTCTGGTTTACGGTACAGCGGCTATGCTTGACGGTCTAATTGAAAAAATTGAAGCTGAGCTTGGCGAATGTCCGACAATAGTTGCAACCGGCGGTCTTTCAAAGGAAATTATTCCGCATTGCAAATATAACATCATATATAACGAAAACCTTTTGCTTGACGGACTTCGTGTTATATACGAAAAGAACAATTAAATATTATTGACGGTAATCACCGCTTTTGCGGATTACAATATTATTATGAACTGTACCCTTTTGGGACAGTATCGGAGGTAATTTTATGACAAAGTCAAAAAACAAAAAAGAAAAAATCCAACTACTTGTGTTGGGTGCATTGCTGACAGCGGTTGTAATAGTTCTGCAGCTTCTTGGTGCATTTATCCGCTTTGGCCCGTTCTCAATATCGCTTGTGCTTATTCCAATAGTAATAGGTGCTTCTATGTGCGGTGTAGGGATTGCTACCTGGTTAGGTCTTGTGTTCGGTGCGGTAGTGCTTTTAAGCGGTGACGCAGCAGCATTTTTACAGCTTTCTGTTTTCGGCACAGTTGTCACCGTGCTACTTAAGGGTGCACTTGCAGGTCTTTTTGCAGGGCTTACCTTTAAAGCTTTTAAAAACATAAACTTTTATTTGGCGGTTTTGCTTTCGGCTATTGTATGCCCACTGGTTAATACAGGTGTATTTGTACTTGGTTGCTTTGTGTTTTTCTTTAAGGACTTGGCAGCTTGGGCACCTGCAGGACAAAGCACCGTAGCCTATATATTCTTAGGTCTTGTAGGCGGTAATTTTATATTTGAAATTCTTTCAAATATTATACTAAGCCCTGTAATTACAAGAGTTCTAAACATAACTAAAAAATAAATTAAAAGCAGGAGTAAATCCTGCTTTTTTATGTTTAAAAATTAAGTCAATATTTTGCTTGACAGATTTTTTTAAAGGCTGTATTATATTATTAGTTTATACTATATTGATAAGATGAGGTATAATATGAGCAGTAATAAAATTTCAACCTCTGTAATCAAACGCTTGCCGAGATATTATAGATTTTTAGGCGAACTTAAGAGTACAGGAGTAACAAGAATTTCATCCCAAGAATTATCTGGGCGAATGGGACTTACCGCCAGCCAGATAAGACAGGACTTAAATTGCTTTGGCGGATTTGGTCAACAAGGCTACGGCTATAATATTGAGCTTTTGCAATCCGAAATTGCAAAAATTCTAGGTATTGACCGTGTTAAGCCCACAATACTCATTGGTATGGGTAACCTTGGCAGAGCAGTTACAATGCATATTAATTTTGAACAAAAGGGCTTCAGGCTTATAGGCCTTTTCGATGCGAAGGAGTCGCTGATAGGTCAGGTTATTAAGAATTTGCCTGTAAGAAGCACTGCCGATTTGGACGAATTTTGCAGAGAAAATCGCCCCGAAACCGCTGTGCTTTGCATACCTAAAGAGGCAGCCGCAGAAATTTCGGAGCAACTGATTAAGCTTGGTATTAAAGGCTTTTTGAATTTCAGCCATTATGATATCGGAATGCATCATCCCGAAATTAAGGTAGAAAATGTTCATTTAACCGACAGTCTTATGACACTTTCTTATGCACTTAGCAACGAATAATTTTCAGTCCGTCTTTCCAACCGAGAAAAGCGAAAATACAAGCAGTGCCATAAAGCCAAAGGACATTGCAACAAAGAAAAACGGCATATAGAAAAATCCTGCTATTAGTGTTATTACCGTAATAACCGCACAGCATATTGCAAGTCTTATAAGGTACTTTAAGCTATCATTTCCAAAAAGCTCGCCCTTTATTACCTCTTTAAGAAAACTTCTTAACAGAAAAAGACCGTATCCTACAAAGGGTGCACAGGGGTAGCTTGTGAGCATTACCACAGTTGCAAGCGATGCACTGCGGTTCATAATCTCTACATACCAGGTTATAAGAAACGGCAGACCTATTATAAGTGCTGCCAACAGCACAAAGGCTGCATCTATAAGTAAAATTGAAATTTTAACAAGCTTGTATTTTTCCATAAGATTTTTCCTCCCAATGAACAATTACACTATTAATATACACTATTTTTAAAGTTTTGTAAATACTATTTTACAGAGGTGATTGCAATTAAGGATTATCTGCTCTTAAGACCTATGCTTTTATCGGCTATACTTACCGTAATTACCGTAATACTTGGATATTACTTCAAAGCAGCGCTTATTATTATGGCGCTGCTATTTATATTATTGCTCTTTTTTGTTATTTTAAAGAAGCCGAAATCGGTGCTGACTGTTGCCCTTATATTCCCTATTTTAGTGTCATTTTCTGCAATGCACACCCTAAACGAAATAAAGAAAGCAAATTCGCTTGACGGAAAATTGGCAAAGTCTACCTTTACCGTAACCGATATAACTTATGAAAGTGACGATTACTTTATAGCAACCGTTAAAATCAAGGAAAGCGATATTTTAAATAAGGGTGATAAGCTTTCATTTAGCTACTATAAAAACACTCTGTCTATCGGTGACACCTTAAAAGCCGATCTTAAGCTTAGCAGGCTCGACGATAAATACAAGCTAAATAGCTACAGTAACAAAATTCACCTTGCGGCAAGAGCGTCTCGGTACACCATTTTAAAGGGTAGCGAAAGCTTTATTTTAAAGCGTGTGGATGCACTTCGCCAATACATTAAAAAGACTTTATTTTCTAATATGGACTATGAGACTGCGGCTACAATGTCCGCCCTTACCTTTGGCGAGAGAAAATACTTTTCGTCTGAATTCTACACAAATGTCAAAGCATCGGGAGTAAGTCACGTAATGGTAATTTCGGGTATGCATTTAGCCATAATAGTGGCTCTTACCACCGTCCTTACAGAAAAGCTTTTCTACAACCGTTTTATAAAGGCTTTTATTATATTACTGTCGGTTTTGCTTATGTGCTTTTTGTGTGGCTTTACTATGTCAATATTAAGAGCCGGCGTTACATACATCTTATACGCCATAGCCATAATGCTTTATAGAAAGCCTGTGGGCGAAAACTGCTTAGGTGCTACAGTTTGCATTATAATGCTCGTTTCACCACTCAGCATATTTAATGTAGCTTTTCAGTTATCGGTTCTTTCTACCTTTGGAATATTCGCAGTAGCTATTCCCGTAAGCCGTTTTTTAAGCGATAGCAAAATAATAAAATCCCGTTTTATCAATGCAGTTTTGTCTGCTGTTCTTGTAAGCCTTAGTGCTACTGTAATGGTATATCCCGTCCTTATATATGTTTACGGCTATATATCAACCTTCAGTATAATAACTACCCTACTTATTTCCTACCCCGTAACAATAGCTATCTGGATTACGGTTACAGCACTTATTATAAATCCGCTTTGTTTTCCGCTTTCAAAAGCGTTGTTTGTTGCCTGCGACCTTATAATTAAATACGTAAACTATGTAATCAACACAATAGGTACACATCCGCACGCCGTATTAAACACCCCTAAAGGTATGGCGGTTGTAGCCCTTTTGGTCATAATATTAATTTTTTATGTAATGCTTGCTTGTAAAAAACGTATAGATATGTTAAAATTAAATAAGATTATAGAAAGAATCAAAAGCGAGGGAGGGGAAGCTTTAAAATGGCAATAATTACAGAACCGGAGCTAAAGCGTCAATTAGCATCAAAACAGCTAAGCTCGGCTTATCTTATTTTTGGTGACGATGCTTATCTTAAAAAGCTTTATTGCGACAAAATTAGTAACAGCGTTTCCTCACCTGACGATATTTTTAATTACTGCAAATTTGATGCTGAATGCGATTTGCAGACGCTTTATGATTTTGCAATGCAGCTACCCTTAATGGCAGATAAAAAACTTGCTATCCTTTATGATTATGATTTTGAGGGTGCCTCGAAATCCGAATTTGAGCGTCTTTGCGAACTTATAGCAGAGCTTCCCGAAAGCTGTGTGCTTATTATCTGGCTTCAAAATGTAGACTTTGACCGAAAAAAAAGCTCTCGCTTCAAAACGCTTTGTAATGCTATAAATAAAATAGGCGGTGTTACAGCTTCACTTGACCACCGCAGTATACCTGAGCTTGTAAAGGTTTTATCCGACGGTGCCTTAAAGCGTGGCTCAAAGCTTCCGCCCGATGTGGCACGCTATTTAATCGAGACTGTTGGCGAGGATATAAACACACTTCAAGGCGAGCTTAACAAGCTTTGTGCTTTTATAGGTGACAAGCCAATCACTAAAGAAGTTATAGATAACGTTTGCGTAAAAACGGTAGAGGCATCGCTTTTTGATCTTTCAAAGCATATTATAAGCGGTAATTCGACCTTAGCCCTTACCCTTTTGGACGAGCTTTTTTATACAAGGGTTGAGCCTATGGCAATACTTTCAACCATAAGCAGCTGCTATACGGATATGTACAGAGTATATGTAGCAAAGCAATCCGGACAAAAAACAGACGATGTAATACGTCTTTATGGATATAAGAATAAGGCATTTTTAGTTGAGAGAGCCGCTAAAAATCTATATAAATTTGACGGTAAAAAGCTTCGTCTTTCCCTTGACGAAATCTATAATGCCGACCGCCGTCTTAAATCCTTTTCCCAAAACCAAAGAATTATATTAGAGGAGCTTATTGTTCGACTTATCTATATAATTTCAAAGGGTGATACCATTGATTAAGCTTAAATATCCCGTAATAGTTGAGGGAAAGTATGATAAAATAACCCTTGAAAACTTTATAGATGCACTTATTATTCCAACAAACGGCTTTTCTGTTTTTAAGGATAATAAAAAATGCAAAATGCTGTCTTCACTTTGCGAAAAGTGTGGCGGTATAATAATACTTACCGACAGCGACTCAGCTGGTAACGTAATAAGGGCTCATCTTAAAAATGTAATAAGGAATAAGGATAAAATAATTAACGTTTATATTCCGCAGATACTCGGTAAGGAGCGTCGCAAGGATGCCCCGTCAAAAGCGGGTTATTTAGGCGTTGAGGGTATGAGCGAGGCTATTATTTTAGAAGCGCTCAGAAAAAGCGGTGTTACAGAAACACACGAAAAAACAGGCAGAAAAATCACAAAAACAGATTTGTTCACCTTTGGCCTTTCGGGAACAGACAATTCTAGTATAAATAGAATTTCGCTTTTGAAATTTTTATCTCTACCCGAAAATTTATCAAGCAACGCATTTTTAGATATTTTAAACACCTATTTTTCCTATAACGAATTTTTAGAGGTGATAAAAAAATGGCAAGACAATCAGGACAAAAGCTAAAGCTTTTATATATCCTTGATATCTTAAAAAAATACAGCGATGAGGAACACCCTATTAACGCCTCGCAGATAGCGGAAAGGCTTGCCGAAAAAGGCATCACCTCAGAAAGAAAGTCAATTTATGACGATATTTCGAATTTAGAGGATTACGGCTACGATATCATTAAGGCTCCTTCTAACAAGGGAGGCTGGTTTTTAGGCGAAAGAGAATTTGAGGTGCCTGAAATTTACCTTTTGTCCGATGCGGTAAAGAGTGCGAAATTTATAAGTGCCTCAAAAACCCGTGATTTACTTTCAAAGCTTAAAAATATGCTCAGCACCTTTGAAGCAAAAAAGCGTCAAAATGCAGTTTATTTTAACACTCTTTCAAAATGCAATAATGAGGAGCTTTTTTACAGTATAGACGAAATTAACCGTGCTATCGAACAAAAAAAGCAAATAAGCTTTATCTATTCATCCCGCGGGTTTGACAATCAGCGGAACATTATAAAAAAAGAAAAGGAAATGACAGTAAACCCCTATGCTCTGACTTGGCAGGACGACCATTACTACCTTGTGGGCAATCATAAAAAATATGATAATTTACTTCATTTACGCCTTGAAAGAATGTCCAAGGTTAAAATGCTTGATACCGCTTCCCGTCATTTCAGCGAGGTTTGTCCGTATACCGAATTCTTTGATATTGCCGATTACACCGAAAAGCTTTTCGGTATGTACGGTGGCGATATGCAAGAGGTTGAGCTGTGCTGTGATAAATCGATAGTGGAGCAGGTTTTAGACCGCTTCGGCGAGCAGATATTCATTAAAAACGTGACCGATACATCCTTCTCCTTTGCGGTCAAATTACGACTTAGCGAAGCTCTTGTCACCTGGATTTTAAACTACGGTGATAAAATAACGGTGAAAAAGCCTGAGCTTCTTAAAAATATGATAGTGGGCAGAATAGAAAGTGTACTTAAAAATTACAGTGAGGAATAACCCTTTATGCGAATGAGAAAAAAGAAAAATCTGGAAGCCCGGCTTAGTGCTGTTTCGGATATTTTGTTTATAAGCGATTTAGAGGATAGAAATTTCAATACCGCTTCCGATATTAAGGAATATATCGATACTGAAAGCTGGTTTAAAAATGGCAATCCCGTTTATCTTGAAATCGGGTGCGGTAAGGGTAAATTTGCATATACCTTTGCGAAGGAGCATCCCGAAATTAATCTTATAGCGGTCGAAAAAAGTGCCAATGTTATTGTAGAGGCTTGTGAAAAGGCTAAAGAATTGGGGCTTACTAATCTTAAATTTATAAAATGCGGTGCCGAGTATCTTGGTAAATATTTAAAAGAAAAAAGTGTAGAGAGAATTTTTCTTAATTTCTCCTGCCCGTTCCCAAAAAATGCCTATGCGAGCCACCGCTTAACCCACGAGCGATTTTTAAATATTTATAAGCTTCTCTTAAAAGACGGTGCCGAAATTCATCAGAAAACAGATAATATGCACTTTTTTGAATTTTCGCTTGAATCCTTTAGCAATAACGGATTTGCTCTTAAAAATATCTCCTTAGACCTTCACAAAAGCGATTTTGAAGGTAATATTGAAACAGAGTATGAACAAAAGTTTTCCTCTCTCGGTTTCCCTATATACAGACTAGAAGCCTACTTAAAGGACTGATTTTATGATAGATTTTAACATAAAAAAGATTGCTCCCTTGTGCCGTGAATTCGGCATTGAAATTACCGAAAAAATTGAAAGCGACCTTAATATTTACGGTAATTTAATGCTGGAGTGGAATGAAAAAATTAATCTTACAGCCATAAAAGAACCCGAGGATGTTCTTTACAAGCACTTTTATGACTGTATTTTGTTCTTTAAAAACACAAAATTGCAAGCAGGAGCTTCTGTAATAGATGTCGGCACAGGGGCAGGCTTTCCGGGACTTGTTTTAAAAATAGTGCGTCCCGATTTAAAGGTAACCTTGCTTGACAGCCTTAATAAACGTATTAATTTTTTGAATGCAGTTATAGATACCCTTTCTCTTGAAGGCATAACCGCCATTCACTCCCGTGCAGAGGACGGGGGTAAAAACAAGTCACTTCGTGAAAAATTTGATTTTGCTACTGCTCGTGCGGTAGCCTCTCTGCCTGTTTTGCTCGAATACTGCACCCCATTTATTAAAGTGGGTGGTATGTTTGTCGGTATGAAAGGTCCCTCCGCTTTTGAGGAGGCAGAAAAATGCGAGAACGCCATAAAGCTTTTAAATCTTAAGAAACCTAATATTATATGCGAGAATTTAAAGGATGATGAAAAACGTGCCTTTGTTTACTGTAAAAAGTTATCGCAAACTCCGCCAAAATATCCAAGAAAACCCGCAGATATTTCAAAACAACCGCTTTGATGCGGTTGTTTTTGTTTTAATAGGACGAATTTCCCCGACCGCTTTTTCTTTACAATTCTTTCTTTAATATAGATAATATATTATAGAAAGAGGTGTTCTATATGCTTACCGCATTTGATAAAAAGCTTTTAATGTTAAAGCCCTGTGATATTAAAATTCCCTCGCACAATATACCCGAAAGCACCGACGCATACTCGCTTTATTCACTAGCACAAAGTATAAAAACAATAGGTCTTATAAACCCTATTTCTGTCCGAAAATCAGAGAATGGCAAATATATTTTGGTTTCGGGCAAAAGACGGCTTCAGGCGTCAAAGCTGGCAGGTCTTCGCCGAATAGCCTGCATAGTACTAAGCATACCGCCACAGGAGGCGGCGATAATATCCATTGCAGAAAATCTGCAGCGTGAGGACGCAGATATTTTTTCCGCTGCCGAAAAAATAAAGACTGCTATTCAAAAGCACAAAATTCCAATGTCTGAAATGTCGCTAAAATTAGGTCTTGACCAAAATACTCTGCTCGAAAAGCTAAGACTTTTAAGGCTAGAGTCCACACTCAGGCTCCGATTAACAGATTATTCCCTTTCAGAAAGTCACGCTCGCTCACTTTTAAGACTGCCTCCCGAAAGACGTGCTGAAGCTCTTGAATGGATTATAGAGAAAAATCTCGATTCAATGCAAAGCGAAATTTACATTGACGAATTGCTTAATCCCAAAACAGAAAAAATAGCTGAGCCTAAAATCACACCTGTCAGGAAATCTGCAATAAGTGATTTACGCCTTTTTTCCAACAGCCTTACAAAGCTTGCCGAAACACTTAACAGCTCCGGCTTCGAAGCCTTTGTAAAACGAAACGAAACCGAGCGATATATTGAATACAAGGTACGTATAAAAAAGGAGGAAAAGCAAAAAATAGCAGCAGAACAATTAAAAATCTGCTAAAGGAAGTTTTATGTGAGTAAAGTAAAAAACGGTATAAAAATCGTAATATTCGGTATTCTGATAGGCGTTGTAAACGGTCTTTTAGGAGCAGGAGGCGGTATGCTTGCAGTACCGTTATTGCAAAATTTGGGGCTTGATTCCAAAACCGCCCACGCAAACGCCGTAGCGGTGATACTGCCAATAACAGTAATCAGTGCTATACTTTATCTTTTTAAGGATTATGTAAACCTGTCATCAGCTTTTATCTACATCCCGACAGGAGCCTTAGGTGCGGTTATCGGAAGCATATTTTTGAAAAAAATCCCGACAAAGCTTCTTAAAAAGCTCTTTGCGGGATTTATGCTTTATGCAGGCATACGCCTGCTGCTAAGATGAATATTATCGCCCTTTTAGCAGGGCTTTTTTCAGGAATAATAGGCTCTATGGGGCTTGGCGGCGGAACAGTTTTAATAATTTACCTGTCCTTGTTTACTAATACCTCACAGCTTGAAAGCCAAGGGATAAATCTGCTTTTCTTTATACCCTGTGCTGTTATTGCAATAATTATCTACCAAAAATCAAAGCTTCTACGCATAAAAACCGTTTTAAAAATTGCTCCATTTGGAATACTTGGTGCTTTTTTGGGGCTTTTTTTAAGCGGTGTTATAAAAGAAAATATAATTGCCAAAATTTTTGGAGTTCTGCTTATTGTATTAGCCTTTAACGAACTTTTTAATAATCTGATAAAAAGTCTTGCAGAAAAGGTAAAAAAATGGTATACTAAAAACGAATAAATGTTCGTTGGAGGTAAAAATTATGTCAAAAACCCCTCTTAATGAAAAGCAAACTGCGGTTTATACCTTTTTGGTACAACAGATATCAGAGGGCTTTCCCCCCTCTGTCAGGGAAATTTGCAACGCTACGGGTATTAAATCTACTTCAACCGTGCACGCAATTCTCAGCTTCCTTGAGGATGAGGGCTATATTCTGCGTGACCCTAAAAATTCACGCTCTATAAAGCTTGATATGGGTGCTCCCTCTGCAATGGTGCCTCTTGTGGGCAAAATCACTGCCGGCAAGCCTATTTTGGCGGTAGAGGAAATTGAGGATTACATCCCCTATCCGTCCAAAAATGCGGATGGACTTTTTGCACTGCGTGTCGTAGGTCTTAGTATGCGTGATGCGGGAATTCTCGATGGAGACATTATAATTGCCGACAAAACAAAGCCCTGCAAAAACGGTGATATTGTTGTTGGTATGGACGGCGACGAAGCAACCGTAAAGCGTCTTTTAATAAAAAACGGACAGGTTATATTTATGCCCGAAAACCCCGATTTTTCACCCATTTACCCTGAAACCCCATCGGTTCTCGGTAAGGTTGTAGGCAGTTATAGAAGGTATTAATTTTATGAAGTATGTTGAAATTTTTACGGACGGTGCCTGCTCGGGTAATCCGGGACCCGGCGGTTGGGGAGTAATACTCCGCTTTGAAGGCAAGGAAAAGGAGCTTTCGGGCGGTGAGAAAAACACCACCAATAACCGAATGGAGCTTACCGCCGCAATCAGCGGTCTTAAGGCCTTAAAAGAGCCCTGCAAGGTTCGTCTTGTGACCGATTCCAAATACGTTGCTGACGGTATTACAAAGGGTTGGGCGGTCTCTTGGCAAAAAAATAATTGGCGTAAGGCCGACAAAAAGCCGGCTTTAAACCCCGATTTGTGGGAGCAGCTGCTTGATTTAATTAAAATTCACGATGTCACTATAGATTGGGTAAAAGGTCACGCAGGTCATATAGAAAATGAGCGTTGCGATAAATTAGCGGTGGATTATTATCTTTCATTAAAATAAAGGAGCTTTTAAATGTCCAATAAATCTAAAACCCACTACATAATAACCGGTGCATTAATTGCCGCACTTTATGCCGGGCTTACATATCTTGCAAACGCGTTCGGTCTTGCCTATGGTCCTATTCAGCTTCGTATTTCAGAGGTGCTGACAATTCTTCCTGTTTTCACCCCAGCGGCAATACCGGGGCTAACGGTTGGTTGTTTTATAGCAAATCTTGGCTCCTTTAATGTGGCAGATACCGTTTTTGGCACGCTCGCTACACTTTGTGCGGCTTTGCTTACATATATTTTCAGAAATATTAAATTTAAAAACATTCCTTTGCTCGCGTTTTTTCCGCCCGTAATTGTAAACGCACTTGTAATCGGATTTGAAATAGCTCTTTTATACTTGCCTGACGGATACAGCCTTTGGGGATTTTTAATTTCGGCACTAGAAGTGGGCCTCGGTCAGCTTATCGTTTGCTATGTATTCGGTATTCCGTTTTACATACTCTCTCAAAAATACCGCATTTTTGAGAGAAGCTTTGAAAAGCATTAGTTAATTAATATAGTGATTGACTATATATGGTAATATATGATATACTTATTTAAGTAAAATTTCTATGGAGGATAAAAATGAACAGATACAATGAAGCTAAAAAACGCTATGCCGAGTTCGGTGTAGATACAGAAAAGGCGATTGAAACCTTAAAAAATCTCCCCGTCAGCCTTCACTGTTGGCAGGGCGATGATGTTATCGGCTTTGACCACGACGGCCCGTTAACAGGCGGTATTCAAACTACCGGTAATTATCCCGGAAAGGCAACCACTCCGGACGAGCTTATTGCCGATATGGAAAAGGTTATTTCCCTTTGCCCAGGTAAGAAAAAGCTTAATGTTCACGCCTGCTATGCAATTTTTGAGGACGGCTTTGTTGATAGAGATAAGATTGAGCCAAAGCACTTTAAAAAGTGGGTAGACTTTGCTAAAAAGTATAATATGGGTATTGATTTTAACCCTACCTTCTTTTCACATCCCATGTGTAAAAACGGGCTTACTCTTTCAAGCCCTGAAAAGCAAGTTCGTGATTTCTGGATTGAGCACGGCAAGGCTTGTATCAGAATTTCCGAGTATTTCGCAAATGAAACAGGTATCCCCTGTGTTATGAATATTTGGACAGGCGACGGCTTTAAGGATATCCCTGCCGACCGTGTAGGTCCCCGTCAAAGATATAAGGAGTCTATTGAGGCTATTTTGGCAGAGCCATTTGATAAATCAAAGGTTAAGCCTTGTGTTGAATCAAAGGTATTCGGTATCGGTGTTGAAGCTTATACTGTTGGCAGTGCTGAATTTTCATTAAGCTTTGCCGCCACACATGAGGGTTGCTTACCGCTTATGGATAACGGTCACTACCACCCGACAGAGGTTGTGTCTGACAAAATCCCTGCCCTTCTTTGCTTCTTTGATGAAATCGCACTACATATTACACGTCCTATCCGTTGGGATTCCGACCACGTTGTACTTTTTGATGACGAAACAAAAGAAATGGCAAAGGAAATTGTAAGAAGCGGTGCTACTGACAGGGTTTATATGGCGCTTGACTATTTTGATGCAAGCATCAACCGTATTTCCGCTTGGACAGTTGGTTTCAGAAGCTGGCAGAAAGCTTTACTTAACGCTTTGCTCACTCCTAACGATATGCTCAAAGACTTGCAGGATACCAATCAGCTTACAAAGCTTATGGTTTTATCTGAGGAGGTTAAAACTCTTCCCTTTGGCGATGTTTGGGCTGAGTATTGCGAAAGAGAAGGCGTTATAGCCGACGAAAGCTGGTTTAAGGAAATTGAAAAATACGAAAACGAAGTTTTAGCAAAAAGAGGTTGAATTTAAATGGGAATTTTAGACATCAAGGTAATTAAAGATTATATCCGTATGTGCAATGACGGTTGGGAACAAGGTTGGCACGAAAGAAACGGCGGCAACCTTACCTACCGTATGCGACCTGAGGAGGTTGCTGAGTGCAGGCCTTACTTTAACTATGAAAAGCCTTGGGTAAATATGGGCGTTCAGGCTGATAACCTTAAGAACGAATTTTTCATTTCTACCGGCTCTGGCAAATTTTTCCGCAACGTTATTTTAGAGCCACAGGAAAATATCTGTATTGTTGAAATTAACGATAAGGGCGACAGCTACCGTATCGTTTGGGGTCTTGTTAAAGGCGGACGTCCCACAAGCGAATTCCCCAGCCATTTTATGAACCACAGTGTGCGTCTGGCTGCAACCGGCGGCGAGCATAGAGTAATCTATCACGCTCATCCCGTAAACCTTATCGCTATGACCTTTATCACTCCTCTTACAGATAAGGACTTTTCTTTAGCTCTTTGGCGCAGTATGACCGAATGTCCTATCGTTTTCCCCGAGGGTGTAGGCGTTGTTGATTGGATGGTACCCGGCGGTGCCGATATCGCACTTGCTACAAGTAAATTAATGAAGAAATATGATGCCGCAGTTTGGGCTCACCACGGTCTTTTCTGCTCAGGTCCCGATTTTGATATCACCTTTGGTCTTATGCATACAATCGAGAAATCTGCAGAAATTTATATGAAGATTTTATCTTCAGGTCAACCCATTTTACAGACAATCTCTGATGAGCAGTTGCTATCTGTTCAAAAAGATTTCGGTGTTACCCTAAATAAGGATTTCTTTTAATCCACTTTGAAAAAATTAAAGCCACTGCATTGCAGTGGCTTTTTTGTATGTATTTTAAGTTTTTATACGGCTTTTCCACAAGAAGTGCAGAATTTTGAACCAACGCTCAATTCCTTACCGCAACCGGTGCAAAATCTCTTTTGGGGCTGTTCGGGAGCAGGGGCAGGTGCAGGCTCGTCAATTACTTCGGGCTTTGGTTGTTCTACTACAGGAGCTACGGGCTCTACAGGGGCTTCCTCAACTATAGGAGCAGGAGCTACAGGTGTTTCAACTACAGGAACTTCCACTACAGGTGTGGGTGCAGGAGCTTCTACAACGGGAGCAGGGGCAGGCTCTGCTACAGCAGGTGCGGGAGTAGGTTCAACAACCGGTGCCTCCTCTATAACCTTTGCTCCGCAGGTAGTGCAGAATTTCATACCGTCTTGTAATACTGCTCCGCAATTCTTACAAGTAGGAGCTTGCGGTGCTACTGTTCCTATCTTTAAACCGCAGGTTGTACAGAAAGCCATTCCTTCTTTTAATACAGCTCCGCAGGAAGGACAAAGCTTTTCGTCGGTCTTAGGCTGACTTACCTCCTGAGGCATTCTTGTGCCACAGGTAGAGCAGAATATAGTCTCAGGCGGTAATGCCGCATTACAGTTAGGACAGAATATCAAGCCCTTTAAACGGTTAATCTGTTCGTTGTAACTATTAATATTTTCCTTTAACTCTTTAACCGCAGATACAAGCTCTGCAAAAGCAGGTTCGGCAGTATCGGCATTCTTATCGCAGTAAATCTCGCCGATTTTTGTATAAATTGCAGTTATCTTTTTCTCTGCATCAGATATAGCGGAATTAAGACGCATAACCTCTGCAGTATCCTTTGTTTTTTGAACAACGCCCTGACTGGTTTCTGAAATCTTTTTACCTAAATCCTCAAAAAAAGCCATATTTAGCCCCTCCGTAAATAATCAAAATTCTTATTGATATTATGATTATATCACACCGCTTTTTCTTAGTCAATATTTAAGATTTTTAGAAGTTATTAATTTATTTTGTAGGGTACTTAATTTGTTTTGTAGGGAACGATGCCCAGCAATTGCAATCATCCATTTATTTTCGGTTGTAGGGCAAGGGCTTGCTCTTGCCGCCGGTTTTCGAATAATTCAAAACGGAAGGAGCAAGGTCTCGGCTGCCGCCTCGGTCGGTGCTTCTGCTAAAACAGAGGTGTCCACTGGACACCCGCACCCTTCCCTACAAATATCAATATTTTTTAAAAAATTAAATTATAAAAATAAAACCGAGGGTAATTCACCCTCGGTTAAAATTGTTTTGTGTAATTTGAAATTACTGAAGCTCAACTGTTGCGCCAACCTCTGCGAGCTTAGCCTTGATTTCTTCAGCCTCTTCCTTAGAAGCAGCTTCCTTAAGAGTCTTAGGAGCACCGTCTACAAGAGCCTTTGCCTCAGCAAGGCCAAGACCTGTGATTTCACGAACAGCCTTAATAACCTTAATCTTTTCAGCGCCTGCTTCCTTAAGGATTACGTCAAACTCGGTCTTTTCCTCAGCTGCTGCTGCACCGCCTGCTGCGGGAGCTGCTACTGCTACAGCTGCTGCTGCAGATACGCCGAATTCCTCTTCTACTGCTTTAACGAGCTCGGAAAGCTCAAGAACGGTAAGAGTTTTTAACTCTTCAATCATAGCTGTGATTTTCTCTGATGCCATTTTAATTTCCTCCATTAAATGTTTTAAAAGTTTTGTTTTTTAATTAATTATTCTGCTGCAGAATCGTCCTTATCAACGATAGCCTGTACAGCACGGGCAAATGCCGCGATAGGTGCTTGGAATGCACTGCAAACTGTAGCAAGGAGAACTTCCTTGGAAGGGAGCTTTGCAAGTGAATCGATTGTAGCTGTATCTACAACCTTTCCGTCTAAGAAGCCGGACTTAATCTTGAAGTTGTCGTGAGACTCTGCATATTTGCAAAGAATTCTGGCTGCTGCTGTGTAGTCCTCAGCTGAGAGGGCAATAGCAGTTGTACCTTCAAGAACAGATTTCATTTCTTCTAAATCTGTACCCTCGATAGCACGGCCGAGGATTGTGTTCTTAACTACGAAGTAATCAACACCTGCTTCACGAAGCTCTTTACGAAGCTTTGTATCGTCAGCAACCGAGATACCCTTGTAATCAACTACAACACCTGTAATGGATTTAGAAAGCTTTTCAGCGATTTCAGCAACCTGCTGTTTCTTTTGTTCTAAAACTGATGCGTTTGGCAATTGATTTCACCTCACTGTTATTTTAGATTTTGCAATCTAAAAAACGCCTGACTTGAAGACTCAAGACAGGCGTAAATAAGCATAAGTTATTTAAGCGCTTACCTCGGCAGGCGTCAAACTTACGGCATACGCCACCTGCTGTCTTCGGATTGCAACAAGGGGATTAT
>JAZNBP010000007.1:0-7609 GCA_045587085.1 Acutalibacteraceae bacterium
CACATTAGACCGCAAAAAGTCGCTTTTCGGGCAAATTAACCCTATGTGAACGCTCCGTAATGGCGGCATTTCTTATGATAGGAAAAGATATTAAGGAGCTTTTAAATGATACATAGATTTAAACAGGGCGGTTTAAATATAGTTGTTGATACATACTCGGGTTCTATCCACGCGGTTGACGAGGTAGCTTTCGATATTATCGGTATGTTTGAGACAGAGGAAAAAGAAAAAATAATAGATAAGGTTTATGCTGACTATAAGGACAATCCTGAGGTATCTTATGACGAGGTTGCCGAGTGCTACGACCAGATAGCAGAGCTTGCAAAGGACGGAAAGCTTTTTGCAAAGGACGTTTTTGAGCCTATGGCAGACACTCTTAAAGCTAAGACTTCGGGTGTTGTAAAGGCACTTTGTCTGCATGTTGCACACACCTGTAATTTAAACTGTGCTTACTGCTTTGCGTCCCAAGGTAAATATTCGGGCGAGCGTGCTGTGATGAGCCTTGAAACAGGCAAGCGGGCTCTTGATTTTCTAATTGAAAACTCGGGAAGCAGACGTAATTTAGAGGTTGACTTTTTCGGCGGCGAGCCACTTATGAATTTTGATGTGGTGAAGGAGCTTGTAAAATACGCAAGGATTCGTGAAAAGGAAACTGGCAAAAATTTCCGCTTTACACTTACAACCAACGGGATGCTTATTGATGACGATGTAATTGATTTTGCAAACAAAGAAATGAGTAATGTGGTATTAAGTCTTGATGGTAGACGTGAAATTCACGATAAATACAGGGTTGATTATAACGGTGTAGGCAGTTTTGACAGAATTGTTCCAAAATTCCAAAAGCTAGTTTCTGCTAGAGGCGGTAAGGATTATTATATGCGTGGCACCTTTACCCACAATAACCCTGATTTTTTAAACGATATAAAAGAAATGCTCAGCTTAGGTTTTACAGAGCTTAGTATGGAGCCGGTTGTTTGTGCACCGAGCGATGCTTCAGCACTTACTGATGATGACCTTGTGATTGTCAAAAAGCAATATGAGGAATTAGCCGATTTAATGCTTGAAAGAGAAAAAGAGGGTAAGCCCTTTACCTTCTATCACTATATGATTGATTTGTCGGGTGGACCTTGTATATACAAGAAAATTTCGGGTTGCGGTTCGGGTACCGAATATATGGCGGTAACCCCCTGGGGAGATTTATACCCTTGCCACCAATTTGTAGGCGACGAGAAGTTTTTGCTTGGAAATATTTGGGACGGAGTTACCAACAAAGCTTGTCAGGATGAATTCCGTTCCTGCAATGTATATGCTCACCCTGAATGTAAAGACTGCTGGGCAAAGCTTTATTGCTCGGGCGGATGTGCGGCAAATGCTTACCACGCAACCGGTAGCATAAAGGGTATTTATGAGCCCGGCTGTGAGCTTTTCAGAAAGCGTATGGAATGTGCGATTTTTATTGAGGTTTCAAAGAGGCTTGGAGATTAAAATGAATACTCCTATTTGTGATTTTGTAAAGTGCTATGCCAAAAAAAATGCGGTAAGATTTCATATGCCGGGGCATAAGGGAATAGGTGCTATTGGCCCGGAAGCTCTTGATATAACCGAAATTTCGGGTGCCGATGTGCTATATTCGGCACAAGGTATTATAAGCATAAGTGAAAAAAATGCGGCTAGCATTTTTAATACCAAGGCTACTGTTTACTCTGCTGAAGGCTCCTCGCTATGTATCAGAGCTATGCTTTATATGCTCAAAAAATATGCACTTAAAAACGGCAAAAATCCCTTAATTCTTGCCGGCAGAAACGCACATAAAACCTTTGTAACAGCAACGGCTATTCTTAATATTGATGTTGATTGGCTTTATGGGGGCGAAAATCTTTTATCTTGTAAAATCGACTTAAATGATTTGGAAAACAGAATAAAGGCTGTACATCCTACCGCGGTTTACATCACTTCACCTGATTATTTAGGAAATGTTGAGGATATAGAAAATATAGCGAAAATATGCAAAAAATACGGGGTACTGTTCCTTTGCGACAATGCCCACGGTGCGTATTTAAATTTTCTTGAAAAAAACCGACATCCAATGTCTTTAGGTGCAGATATTTGTTGCGATTCGGCACATAAAACATTGCCTGCTTTGACAGGCTCTGCATATTTGCATATTTCAAAAAATGCAGACAGCTTTTTCCAAAAAGAGGCAGAAAATGCTATGTCACTATTTTCAAGCACAAGCCCGTCATACCTAATTTTGCAATCTTTAGACAGCCTTAATCCGTATCTTGCGGGTGAATTTTCAAAGGATTTGAAAAACACGGTAGAAATGGTAGATGCTTTTAAAAAATCTTTAACCGAAAAGGGGTTTTCGCTTATTTCGGATGAGCCTTTGAAGCTTACAATCAAAGCTAAGGAGTATGGTTATACCGGCAGAGAAATTGCAGAATATTTAGAAAAAAACAATGTTTTTTCAGAATTCAGCGACCCTGATTTTATTACCTTTATGTTCTCGGTCAGAAACACGAATTCGCAAATTGACAAGCTTTTAAATATGCTTTTGTCACTGCCTAAAAAACCGAAAATCAACAAGTCTTTGCCTGCAATCAAACAGGCTGAAAGGGTATTGTCGCAAAGTGAAGCACTTAATATGAATTCAGAAAAAATACCTGTAGAAAAGGCATTAGGCAGGGTATTGGCGATGCCTACAGTCAGTTGTCCGCCTGCTATTCCCATAGTTTTGTGCGGGGAAAAAATTGATGCACAAGCCATAGAATGTTTTAAGTATTACGGCATAGATTTTTGCCAAGTCATCAAGGAGTAAAAATGCAAAAAGGAACAGTTTTTGATATAAAGGAAATGGCGGTTCACGATGGCCCGGGAATCAGAACAACGGTCTTTTTTAAGGGTTGTCCGCTTAAGTGTATTTGGTGCCATAATCCTGAGGGACTAAAGGCCGAGCCGCAGCTTATGTATAAGGAGCAACGCTGCATTAAGTGTGATGCTTGCAAAACAGATTGCTCGCACAGTGAATGTAAGCCGTTTGGCAGATGTATTCATATGTGCCCCTGTAACTGCTTATCCATATCAGGTAAAACCTATACAACAGCCGAAATAATTGAGATTTTGTCGGAATATAAAAAGACTATGGGCAATACCTTTGGTGGTGTTACCTTTTCGGGCGGTGAACCATTATTTCAACCCGATTTTTTGTATGATTTAATTGTAAATGCAAGGGAAATCGGCATTCATACATGTATTGAAACAAGCGGTTTCGCAAGTGAGGAAATTTTCAAAAAAATCGTCGATGCACTTGATTTTGTGATTATGGATATTAAGCTTATAGACGATGCTCTTCACAAAAAATATACTGGTGTTTCAAACAAGCAAATTTTAAAGAATTTTGAGTATTTAAAAAGTAGCGGTAAGCCGTATATTGTAAGAACTCCGCTTATCCCGAAAATTACTGATACTCCCGAAAATTTAATGGCAATAAAAAAAATTATTGGTGACAGTAGTTGGGAACAGCTTCCCTACAACTCGGTAGCAGGTGCAAAATATAAGATGTTGGGCCTTGAATTCGAGATGGAAAAATAAATAAAAGTCGATTTTTTGTGTAAAACGCATAAATCGACTTTTTTTTGTTGACTTATTTAGGTGTATATAATATAATATATGTGTATCAATTTCTTTAAATGTGGAAGTATGGCGTTTTTTTGCAAAATATTAAGCAGAAAAGGGAATTTTACGAGTAATATTATTGGCAATATTTTAAGGAGTTTTTCAAAATGCAGGTTAATGAAAACAGCAAAAATGAATATTATGTTATTGATTTAGCCCATATTTTAAAATCTGTTTTAAAAAGGATTTGGGTAGTTATCATCTCAAGTGTATTGTGTGCAGCAATAGGCTTTTCTGTTGCAGCATATCTTATAACTCCTACATATTCATCTTCGGTTATGCTTTATGTTAATAACAGCTCCTTCTCGGTAAGTGATATCGGCTTTAGTATCAGCTCCTCTGAAATCAGTGCGGCACAAAGTCTTGTAAAAACCTATACCGTAATTCTTAAAAACCGTACAACGCTTAAAAGAATTATTGAGGATACCGAGCTCGATTATAATTGGAAAGAGCTTTCTGATATGATTGAGGCTGAGCCTATCAACGAAACTGAGGTTATGGGTGTTACTGTTACCTGTGAAAATCCTGAACACGCCGAAATACTTGCAAACGGAATTGCTAAGGTGCTTCCGCAAAGAATTTCGGAAATTGTTGAAGGCAGCAGTATGGAGGTTGTCGATTCGGCTATAGTTAATCGCGAAAAGGTAGCCCCGAGTATTACAAAATATACTGCAATTGGTTTTGTTTTGGGGGCATTTGCTTCGTTATTTATACTTGTAATTTTAGCTATGCGTGACAACACAATTCACGATGATGAGTATATTATAAAAACTTATGACTTCCCGATTTTGGCTAAGATTCCAAATCTGTTGAGCGATTCGGGTTCAAAGAAGTACAACTATTATCAAAGTAAGAAAAACACAGAAAAGTAAGGCGGGTGAGTTATAATGGGAAAATTTAATGATAAAAAAAGAAACGCATTCAGCCATACACTTGTTAATCAAAGAACCTTGCATAAAAACTTGGAGTTTACCGCACGTGAGCAGTATAAGCTGTTGCGTACAAATCTTTCCTTTACCTTGCCTGAGGATGAAAAATGTCCGATAGTCGGAATTACAAGCTCGACAAGAGGTGAGGGTAAAAGTACCACCGCGGTTAATCTTTCCTATGTTTTGGCAGAAAGCGGTAAAAAGGTATTGCTGATTGATGCCGACCTTCGTATTCCGTCCATTGCTAAAAAAATGCGAATTGATTCGTCACCCGGTCTTACCGACTTATTAAGGCACGGCGGACTTGAGCTTTTGTCGGATTTTGAATACAAACATTATAACAACTGGTATATAATGCCGTCAGGTGAGCTTCCGCCAAACCCGTCTGAGCTTTTGAGCTCCGCTAAAATGGAAAAGCTTTTAGAAAAGCTTAAAGAAAGCTTTGATTTCATAATAATAGACCTGCCGCCAATAAACTTGGTTTCAGATGCGCTTGCTGTTTCAAAATACATTACGGGTATGGTGCTTGTAATTCGTGAGGATTACACCGAAAAGCAAGAGCTTGAAGCAGGAGTTAGACAGCTAAAGCTTTCCAACGTAAGGCTTTTGGGCTGTGTTATGAATGAGACTACTTCAGGTAAGGGCTACTACAGTAAGTATAAGTACAAACGCTATTACAAATATTATTCTACCTACGGCACAAATAAATAGCGGTGAGGTGAAGCTATGACCGACCTTCATTCTCATATACTTCCAAATATTGATGACGGCAGCGAAAGCTGTGAACAAAGCCTTGAAATGTTAAAAATGTTATCCTCGCAAGGTGTAACACGCGTGGTTGCCACCCCTCACTTTTATGCTGATAAAACGACCGTTACTGAGTTTTTACAAAACCGTAACAATGCTTTTAGTCGCCTTTCAAAGGAGTTGACGCCTGATCTACCACAGATTGTTTTGGGTGCTGAGGTAAGTTATTATGAGGGAATCAGTCATTTGGAAAATTTAAAAAGTCTGCAAATTGAAAATTCAGATTTTTTGCTTTTGGAAATGCCCTTTAAAAAATGGTCCAAATTCACTGTGTCAGAGCTTTTGGGGCTTTCTGCAAACGGAAGTCTTACAGTAGTGATTGCACATATTGACCGCTATTTAAAGTTTATCGACAGACAGCTTATTGATTTGCTTATACAAAACGGTATTCTTTTTCAGGTTAATGCTGAAGCCTTTTCAAGCTATTTTTTACGAAAAAAGGTTTTAAAGCTTCTAAATTATGGTGCAATACATTTTATTGGTACAGATTCGCACAACATAACTGATCGTAAACCGAATTACGATATAGCCAAAAACGCACTAATTAAAAAATTTGGTTCGAAATTTTTTGAAAGTTTTGTTGATTTGGGAAATAGAATTTTCCCTGATTATAAATTGAAATAAAAATATTCTTTTTGAAAGGAAGAATTTAAAATGAAAAAACTATTAGTATTTTGTCTAACCGCAATTTTAATGTTGACAATGAGCTTTAGCACCTTTGCGGCAGGCTTTGTGGAGAGCCCCTCTAACAATCCTGCCCCCGAATTGGTTGAAAGCGAAAGTGGCAACGAAAGTGACGATTGTGTTGCAGAACTCATCATCACCCCTTATTCCGAGCGTGACACTCTAAGTGCGGAGCTTCAGGATGAAATGGAAAAGGTATATGCTGAAGTTAAGGCTGCTACCGATATTTCAAACCTTTCTGCAGAGTTGAAGGAATATTGCAAGAAAAATAATATTGATACCAAAAATCTTGCAGTAAGCGACCTTTTCGATATCAGCTACACTCATTGTCCCGATCACGACGAGCACGGCTACTTTAACATTCATTTAAAATCAGATTCTCTCAAGAATTTCGTAGCACTTCTTCACTACACCGGTACCGGTTATGAGCTTGTTGATGCGAAGGTAGCAGCAGACGGTGAAACCCTTAAATTTAAGCTTGATGATTTTTCACCCTTTGTTATTGTAGTGGATACCTCTGTTAAGGCTGATTCTCCCGTAACAGGTGACAGCTCCAACTTAATACTTTGGATTTCAATTCTTGCAGCTTGCGTTGTAGCTTTATTTGTAACATTGTTCTTCTTAATTAAAAGAAAGAAGGCTTAAGCTATAATATGACTGAGAGAAAATCGAATAATCTTGCTTTAAAAATTATTGCGATATTTCTTTCCGTTGCTATAATTGTAGTTGCTTCCTTAATTGTAATTAATATTTGGGAAAAAAATCGTGGCGTATTTAAGGGAGACAGTTTCACTACCGCGTCAAATACGGTAGAGTACGACGGTCAGGAATATACCTTAAAGAAAAATATAGAAACCTTGCTCATTTTGGGTCTTGATAAAACAGAACAAATGAGTGAGGATTCCTATAATAATGAAATGCAGGCAGACTTTTTGTTACTGCTTGTTATAGACAACGAAAATGATGAGTGCAAGGCTATACATATAAACCGTGACACCATTGCTGAAATGAATATTTTAGGTGTTGCAGGTGATAAGGTAGGCACCACAACCAAGCAAATTGCGTTGTCTCACACCTACGGTAACGGTAAAGAGGTTAGCTGTAGAAATACTGCTAATGCAGTTTCAAAGCTGCTTATGGGCATTAAGATTGATCATTTTATTTCTGTCACTATGGATGTAGTTCCTGTTGTAAATGATTTGGTAGGCGGAGTAGAGCTTGAAATTCTTGACGATTTTCAGGATATAGATGCTACCCTTGTAAAGGGAGAAACCATTAAGCTTAGCGGACAGCAGGCATTAACTTATATCCGTACACGTTATGGTCTTACAGACCCTAGCAATAGTACACGTATGGTACGTCAAAGGCAATATATTAAGGCACTTTACGAAAAGGCAGTAGATACCTATTCAGAGGATAAGAATTTTATTTCAACTGCCTCCTTAAAGCTGTCTGAAAGCTTTGTTTCAGATTGCTCCGCAAACAAGCTTGAGGGGTATTTTAAAAAGGTTTCT
>JAZNBP010000008.1:0-3497 GCA_045587085.1 Acutalibacteraceae bacterium
GCTTGGCCTCCGACTTGTTCGGTTTTTGCGCGGCCGCCGTGCATCTTTAACGCCCTTATGGTTGCAACGATAACTACCGCGTCGGGCTTTAAGCCTGCCATACGGCACTTGATATCAAGGAATTTTTCTGCACCTAAATCTGCACCAAAGCCTGCTTCTGTTACTGCATAATCGGCAAGCTTTAAGGCAAGCTTTGTAGCGGTAACAGAGTTGCAACCGTGTGCAATATTAGCAAAAGGTCCGCCGTGTACCAAAGCAGGAGTGCCCTCAAGAGTTTGTACTAAATTAGGCTTGATTGCATCCTTAAGTAAAGCCGCCATAGCACCCTGAGCGTTTAGGTCGCCTGCAGTTACGGGCTCATCCTTAAAGTTATAGCCTACAATTATGCGTGCAAGACGCTCCTTTAAGTCAGTAATATCAGAAGCTAAACACAAAACTGCCATAATTTCGCTAGCAACGGTAATATCAAAGCCGTCCTCGCGGGGAACACCGTTTACCTTGCCACCGAGACCGTCTGTTACAAAACGAAGCTGACGGTCATTCATATCAACACAGCGTTTCCAGGTAATACGTCTTACATCAATACCTAAAGCATTGCCTTGATGAATATGGTTATCAAGCATAGCGGCAAGCAAATTATTAGCAGCACCGATTGCGTGGAAGTCACCCGTAAAATGAAGGTTTATATCTTCCATAGGAACTACCTGAGCGTAACCGCCGCCTGCAGCACCGCCCTTAATACCGAAAACAGGACCTAATGAAGGCTCACGCAAGGCAACACATACATTCTTGCCGATTTTCTTTAATCCGTCAGCAAGACCGATATTTGTGGTTGTTTTACCTTCACCAGCAGGAGTAGGAGTAATAGCGGTAACTAAAATCAGTTTACCGTTATCATTCTTATTTTCTTTCATAATTGAAAGGTCAACTTTAGCTTTATATTTGCCGTATTGCTCTAAGTATTTTTCATCAATACCGGCAGTTTTTGCAATTTCTGTTATAGGTTGCATTTTTGCACTCTGTGCAATTTCAATATCTGATAAATAAGCCATTTTAATTACTCCTTATTTAAAGTATTTAACAGCTGATTTGAACATCTTAATGTCGTAATCACCGTAAACATTCTTGTAAAGTCCTGAACCGATACGCTCGCTGTGTCCCATTTTACCGTAAACTCTGCCGTCGGGAGAGGTGATACCCTCTATTGCGTACATAGAGTCATTGGGATTAAAGTGAACATCGCTTGTAGCATTTCCGTTAAGGTCAACATATTGTGTAGCAATTTGTCCGTTCTCAGCAAGCTTTTTGATAAGCTCATCTGAGCTTAAGAAACGGCCTTCACCGTGAGAAATCGGGACATTGTAAATATCGCCAACATTTGTATCTGCAAGCCAAGGAGACTTATTCGAAGCAATTCTTGTTCTCACAATTCTTGACTGATGTCGAGCTATTGTATTAAATGTAAGGGTAGGACAGTTTTCATCGGTATCAATTATTTTGCCAAAGGGAACAAGACCTAATTTAATAAGTGCTTGGAAGCCGTTACAGATACCGCAGATAAGACCGTCTCTGTTATCAAGAAGGTCGGTAACCTGCTCTTTAATAGCACCGTTACGGAAGAAAGCAGTAATAAACTTACCGCTACCGTCAGGCTCGTCACCGCCTGAGAAACCACCAGGAACAAATATCATTTGAGATGTTTTAAGGCTTTCGGCAAACTTTTCAACAGAGCGTGAAATACCCTCACTTGACTGATTATTAATAACAAAAATCTCAGGCTCTGCACCTGCGTCACGCATAGCCTTTGAAGAATCAAATTCGCAGTTAGTTCCCGGGAAAACAGGGATTAACACCTTAGGCTTTGCAACCTTTATAGCAGGAGCTACACGGCTAGTTGCAGTGTATGAGAAATTCTCCATTGGAGTGTTTCTGTCAGGAATATTGCACTTGTAAACCGATTCTAATTTGTTTTCATAAATGTTAAGTAATTCATCGATTGAAATGCTTTCATCTTTAAGTGTAAGGGCTTTATCATCAGTTACAGTACCAATTACTATAGCATCCTCAACATCCTCAGTAACCTCTAAAATAAAGCTTCCGTAGTTATAACCGAATATTGCGGAATTGCACATATTATCGTCAAACTTAAAGCCTAAATTATTACCAAAGGACATTTTCATAACGGCTTCACCAATACCGCCCATACAGGGTGTGTAGCAAGAAGCAACAATACCTTTACGCATAAGCTCAGTCACCTTATTGAAGGTCTTAATTTGAGATGCAGTATTCGGCAGATTGTTTTCGTCATAAAGAGGGCAGAGCAGAACTACTTTGTTGCCAGCCTTTTTAAATTCGGGAGAAATGATATTCTTAACCTTATCGGTTGTAACTGCAAATGAAACAAGTGTCGGGGGAACATCCAAATCCTCAAAAGAACCACTCATTGAGTCCTTACCGCCGATAGAGCCTATACCATACTCCTTTTGAGCCTTAAATGCACCGAGTAAAGCAGATAACGGCTTGCCCCAACGCTTACCGTCTTTGCCGGGACGCTCAAAATATTCTTGGAAGGTAAGATATACATCGTTAAAATTAGCACCGGTAGCAATTAGCTTTGAAACTGATTCCACTACTGCTAAATATGCACCGTGATAAGGGCTTTTTTCGGTGATAAAGGGATTATAGCCCCAAGACATAAGTGAGCAATCGTCGGTATGCTTTTTCTCAATCGAAATCTTTTGTACCATTGCCTGAATAGGTGTTAACTGATATTCGCCGCCAAACGGCATAAGAACAGTGCCTGCACCGATTGTAGAGTCAAACTGCTCAGAAAGACCACGCTTAGAGCAGATATTGAGGTCATCAGCCAAAACTTTAAGGTTTTCTACAAAGCCACCCTCGATAATTTTATTATAATCCTCGGGGTTATTTGGAGTAATTGTAATATGCTTTTCAGCACCGTTGGAATTAAGGAATTCACGACTGATATTAACAATAGTATTGCCGTTCCAAGTCATTACAAGCCTTGGCTCTGCAGTAATATCTGCAACCTTTACTGCCTGTAAGTTTTCACTGTGTGCTAGCTCTAAAAATCTGTCGATATTTTCTTTTTCAATTACAACAGCCATTCTTTCCTGAGATTCACTGATAGCAAGCTCAGTACCGTCAAGACCGTCATATTTCTTAGGAACTGCGTTAAGGTCAATTAAAAGACCGTCAGCAAGTTCACCGATAGCAACCGATACACCGCCAGCACCAAAGTCGTTACAACGCTTGATCATACGGCAGGCTTCATAGTTTCTGAATAGTCTTTGAAGCTTTCTTTCTTCGGGAGCATTACCTTTTTGAACCTCGGCACCGCAGGATTCGAGGGATTCAAGTGTATGTGATTTTGATGAGACTGTTGCACCGCCGCAACCGTCACGACCGGTAGAACCGCCAAGAAGTATAACTACATCACCGGGGGCGGGAACTTCGCGACGTACATTTTCGGCGGG
>JAZNBP010000009.1:0-7775 GCA_045587085.1 Acutalibacteraceae bacterium
TTCATACGCAAAAATGCCGAAAATATCTGTTTTGTAGCCCATGGACAAAAAACGACAAGTTTCGTATGAGGCTTGTCGTTTTTATTTTTAGCAAAACCGCTTTCCTATTTTTAGGAAAGCGGTCGTTTGTTTTAAGGCTATAATTAGTCAAAACCGAGTATTTTAACAAATATTAGTTTTTCTTGTCCGCAGTAAAGGTATTTACTCCCCATACGCTGAGAATTATAAGTGCACATAGTATATACTCTAAAACCGAGAAGGATTCTTTTAAAATAATTACACCCGCAAGCACCGTTACAACGGTAATTATATTCGAAAAAGAGGATGCCCTTACAGCACTTATCGCAGTGGTTGAATAGTTGTATAAAAGAAACGCCATAACAGACGAAAGTACCGCGAGATATGCGATTGATATTAAAAATTTAATGCTTGTCAATGCTTCAAGCAACAGCGGTATGTATTCGCCTTTTAAGACTGCCAAAGCGATTATATTAAATCCTACCGTCGCCAGCAAAAACATAACATACGTGCGTTCAATAGGTGTAAAGCGTGCAGACTCACTTCGGCTTAAAACATTGAAAACTGCAGCACAGATAACCGCACCAATAAGCAATATTACACCTAAAAAATAGGTTTTTGAGCCGTTGTTTGAAATCACACTTATAACCGATACGCCCACTATAGAAGTAACTGTGCAGACAACCTGCATAAATGTTGCTTTTTCTTTTAAGAATGCGGTTGCCAAAAGGATTACAAGCACCGGCACCAAGGCAATAATTACGCCTGATAACGCCGAGGAGACAAGTGAGAGTCCGTACAGCTCGAAAATAAAATACAAAAGCGGCTGCATAAAGCCCATAAGAATTAAATTTCTTTTGGGTTTGCCTTTAAACTTAGGTTTTTTCGGCAGAAACAATATAACTAAATTCAGTGCCAAAAAAGCCAACGTAAATCTGACACTTAGAATTATCAGCGGATGTGCCACCTGCAAAGCAGATTTAGAAAAAATAAAGCTAAAACCAAAAATTAAATTTGCCGTTAGTGCCGCCAACGTTCCGACGGTCTGTTTTTTAAATTTCATAAACTAATTCACCTTGATAAATTTAGCAATTTTTCTTTAATTTGTCAACTTAAAATACCAAAATATTCATATATTGTGTTTTTTGTAATAAATTTGTAACTTTTTTTAGTAAATTTAGTTTTATCTCTTGCAAAATGAGTGAAAATTGTGTAGAATGTATATGTATTATTTTGTCTTATTATATTATTACTATTAAAAGGATGTGTTTTGCTATGTCAAACAGACTTTTCCAGGGTGTAATTCATCAAATGAAGGATTCTATCGACCGTACCTTTGGCGTAATAGACGAAAACTTTACCATTATCGCTTGTACTGAGCTTAGCCAAATAGGTGCTACCGTAGAAAGCTTTTCGCCTATCGGCTCAGAAATTTTTGTAAGTGACGGTCATACATATAAAGCGTTAAATGCCGTTCAGGACTCAAACTATATGATTTTCGTGGAGGGCGATGACCTTTTAGCTTCTAAATATGCAGCAGTTTTAGCTGTATCCTTTGCCAATATTAAATTTTACTATGACGAAAAATACAACCGCAGCAACTTTATTAAAAATATAATTCTTGATAATATTCTCCCCGGTGATATTTATTTAAAAGCACGCGAGCTTTACTTTAACAGCGATGTTATGCGTACAGTAATCCTTATCCGTGCAGTAGAGCAGACCGATGTTTCGCTTTATGATATTATTCAAAATCTTTTCCCCGATAAGTCAAAGGATTTTGTTATAAGCATAAATGAAAACGATATCGTGCTTGTAAAGGAAACTAAGCCTGGTATTGATTCTAAAACGGTTGAAAAGCTTGCTTCCTCTATTGCTGACACCATTTCAGGTGAATTCTATGTTCACGCTGTAATCGGTATTGGTACTACAGTTGACAATCTTAAGGATTTGGCTCGTTCGTTTAAAGAAGCACAGACCGCACTTGAGGTTGGCAAGGTGTTTGATACTGAAAAGACTATCGTTTCTTACGACAATTTAGGTATTGCAAGACTTATTTATCAGCTTCCCACTACTCTTTGCGAAACCTATCTTAAAGAAGTATTCAAGCTAGGCTCTATCGAAAGTCTTGACCAAGAAACACTCTTTACAATTCAACGCTTTTTTGAAAACAATCTTAACGTATCCGAAACCTCAAGAAAGCTTTTCGTACACAGAAACACCTTAGTTTACAGACTTGAAAAGATTAAAAAGATTACCGGTCTTGACCTTAGAGAGTTTGACCACGCTATCATATTCAAAATAGCGCTTATGGTAAACAGATACTTAAAGAGTAACCCGATTAAATATTAAGGAAGATTTAGCTTAAATGGAACAGAATTTAAATACAAGCGGGCTTCCATCACAGCCCAAATCGGTTATAGAGTTTCGTGGCGTTTCAAAAACCTATCAAACAGGCACTCACGCTTTGGATGATGTAAACATAACCATAAATCAAGGTGAATTTGTTTTCGTGGTGGGCTCCTCGGGTGCAGGTAAAAGTACCTTTATGAAGCTTATTATGCGTGAGGAAAAAGCCAACACAGGAAAAATTACAGTAAATGGGTTTAATCTTGGTTCTATGAAAAGAAAGCAAATCCCTGCTCTTCGCAGAACAATGGGCATTGTTTTTCAGGACTTCAGATTAATTCCTAATATGAATGTTTTTGATAATGTCGCTTTTGCAATGCACGTTATAGGGGCTAGCAACAAGGAAATCAGACGTGAGGTTCCAAAGGCTCTCGCACGTGTTGGTCTTGGTCATAAGGCACGCTCTATGCCTAATCAGTTGTCCGGCGGTGAGCAACAGCGTGTAGGTCTTGCCCGTGCGCTTATTAACTCGCCCGAAATTATAATTGCGGACGAGCCTACGGGTAACGTTGACCCGAATATGTCCTATGAAATCGTTTCTATGCTTACTGAAATTAACAAGCAAGGCACCACCATTTTAATGGTAACACACGACCATAATTTGGTGCGTGATTTCCAACACCGTGTAATTATGCTTGACGGCGGTAAGATTGTAGCAGACAATGCCGGAGGTAATTAAAATGAAATTCAGAAGCTTTAGATACCTTTTAGGCGAAGGTCTTAAAAACACTTGGGCAAACAGGCTTATGACCTTGGCGTCTATCGGCGTTTTAGTCGCTTGTATGGTAATTATAGGTCTTGCCATTTTAATTGCCGAAAATGTTAATCTTGCACTTGGAAACCTTGAGGAGCAAAACGTTGTAATGGCTTTTATGAAGGATAAAAATTGGGCTATGTACAGCGATGAGCTTGACTTGGACGAGCTTAAAAAAGAAACTGACAAAGATGAGGACGAAAGCTCCTCTGAAGAAGCGGAAGAATTCGAAATCCCCGAAAGTGCTTACGTAATCCACAACCAAAAGGAAGGCGAAGCACTTTGTGAAAAAATCAAAAAAATTCCAAATGTTAAAGATGCCGAATTCATTTCTGCCGAGGAAGCTTTAAAAATCGCTACAAGCAGTATGCAGAAGGAACAAAAAGAGTATTTCGGTTTCCTTAAGGAGGACGGCGAAAACCCCATTTCCTGTGCTGCAAGAGTTACTATGGAGGATATGTCCGAATTCAAGCAAACCGTCAAAAAGATTAAAAAGCTTGACGGAATTGACTCTGTCCGTTCACAAAGTGATTTAGCAGATAAAATAAGTGCTATTGAAAAAGGTCTCGGTGTAGCAGGCGTTTGGATTATAGCAATACTTATAATTATTTCGCTTGTTATTGTTTCAAATACAATTCGTGTTACAATGTACACAAGAAAGCTTGAAATCAGCATTATGAAGGCAGTCGGTGCCACAAATGCGTTTGTCAGAATTCCTTTTGTTGTCGAAGGTATGACAATCGGTCTTATTTCGGCAGCCATTGCCGAAGGGCTTATATATTTCTGCTACAGAATTGCAACCGAAACAATTATAAAAACACTTGGAACTAATGATATTGTGAAATTTGCAGATATGGCACTTCCCCTTCTCTTGGTGTTTGCTGTTATCGGTATTTTCGCCGGTGCAATAGGCAGCTTTATTATGATAAGTAAATATCTGCGTCGTGAGGGCAGCGAATTCGCCGCTATCTGATAATTTTCATTTTTAAAACTTAATTTCTTAGGAGAAATTTATGAAAAAAAGATTAATACAATCTGTCGCACTTATTTTAAGTGCAATTCTGATTATAACCTTTTTACCTACTGAAACAATCAAGACCTCTGCGGCTACCGCTTCCCAGCTTAACAGCCAGATTGCAGCACTTGAAAAGCAATCTCAGGAGCTTGAAAAGGAAATCAATAACCTGCAGGGACAAATCAATGCTCAGGTGAAGCTTAAAAGAGCTGTTGAGCAAAAAATTGCTATAGTTCAACAGCAAATTGACCTGTGCAACGGGGAAATTTCCAAGCTTAACGATGAAATCAGCAAAAACAATGCCGCTATAAAGAAATCAAATGAGGATATTGAGGCAGACAAGCTTTCCTTTAAGAAAAGACTTCGTGCCATTTATATGACAAATTCAGGCAACAATCTTCAAATTCTTTTAGGTGCCGATAATTTTGCAGATTTCTTGTATTTGGCAGAGCTTACTTCCAGTATGTCTGCTAAGGATAAAAAGCTTATAGACAGCCTTATTGCCAATATCAAAAAGCTTGAGAAAAAGCAAGAGGAAAATAAGGTTTTGCTTGAAGCTCAGCAGGCAGTTAAAACAATCGTTGCCGCAAAGCAAAAGGAACTTCAGGCGGAAGGCAGTAAAATTCAGTCCTTAATCAATAGTATTGACTCTGACCAATCTCAGCTTGAAGCTACTAATAAGCAAGTGGAAGCCGATATCAAGGCTTATAAAAAGGAATTGGCATCTATGACCTCCTCAGGCGGTACCTCCTTCGTGTACGATGGTGGCGATTTCCTTTGGCCTGTTCCCGGGCATTATAAAATTTCTGCATATTTCCAGAGCAACGATTCTATTCATAAAGGTCACCACGACGGTATAGATATTGCAGGCAGCGGTATTGCCGGCAAGCCTATTGTAGCTATATCTGATGGTGTAATAATTAAAGCTTACAATTCCTGCAAGCATAATTACGGAAAAAATTCGAGCTGTAAAGACTCAAGCGGTAACCGTTGTGGCGGTGGTTTTGGTAACTATGTGCGTATAAACCACGGTACCAAGGACGGTAAAACCTATGTTGTGACCTATGCTCATATGTCCTCTGCTGCTATTACAAGCGGAACCGTTAAAAAAGGACAGACAATCGGTTATGTAGGTACTACCGGTTGGTCTACAGGCTATCACCTGCATTTCGGTATTGCCGTAAACGGCGTTTGGAAAGACCCGTTCTTATATTATAAAAAGGTATAACAAATTTTAAGCCGTCACCGGCAAAGACGGTGACGGCTTGTATTTTAGGAGTATGTTTTGAAAGTATTCAGAATTATAACGATATTCTTAACACTTGCTCTTTGTGTTACAATATTTTGTTTGTCGGCAGAAAATGCAACCGACTCCTCCGCTACAAGCCGTGGCATAATAAAAAAGGTTATCGCCTTGTTTATAGAGGATTTCGAAACCTTAAGCGAAGCCGAGCAACAGGAAATCTGTGCTCCCTTTCAGTTTATCGTGAGAAAATCTGCACACTTCTGCCTTTATTTTGCTTTGGGAGTATTGTCCTTTTTAAGCCTTGTTACTTATAACAAAACTGCAAGATTTAAAATAACCGTCAGCATAGTATTTTCCTATATGTATGCCGTAAGCGATGAAATTCATCAGCTTTTCGTCCCCGGCAGAAGCGGTGAACTAAGGGATACTTTAATAGACCTTTGCGGTGCAGTTTTAGGTGTGCTTATCACTTTCTTTATTGTTAAACGAACTAAACACTTTAAACATTTTTTGGAGAAAAAGGTGTAGGATATGAAAAAGAAGGATTTAACAGCATTAAACGAAAAACTTTTTGACGAGCGTAACGAAGCCCGCCAAAAATATCAATACGCCCTTGAAGAGCTTAATTCCCTAAAGGCTAAAAATCGTGAGCTTATAGCCGAGTTAGAACGCATAAAAAGTGAACAAACCGCGAGCGAAGCCCTTAAAAAACTCGAAAAAAGTGTTAGGCTAACCCTTAGCGACGATAAGCAGTACGCCGCCGAGGTAATCGGAAAAATCGTGCTTGATGCCGCTAATAAGTGCAATTTCCTGACACGTGACGGAAATCCGAAAAATTTGGAGCTTGTAAATTTAATTCTCGGCAGAACCGAGGTTGCAAAGGCAAAAATTCTTAGTGCCTGCAAAAAAGAAATACCGTTTGAGGATAAAAAATTAATAATAGATGCCGAAAATAATGAAGCTTCGGATTACTTTATTAGCGTTTTAGCTCAAAATGATTAAAACTGTTAATTTTTTAACTTTTCCTATTGTTTTTTAAGTCGTTTTTTGGTATAATTACATTTGGTATATATGTTAATATAGTTCCAAATTTTGAAAGGAGTACATAAAATGAACTATTCAAAAGAAGTTGAAAATATGTGCCCGCTTGCAAAGGGTGCATATCACGGTCCAGCTCCCATTCCGGAAGAAGGAAAATGGGTACAGGTTAAAGAGGTTAAGGACATCTCCGGTCTTACTCACGGTGTAGGCTGGTGTGCACCTCAGCAGGGTGCCTGCAAGCTTACCCTTAACGTTAAAGAGGGTATCATCGAGGAAGCCTTGGTTGAAACTCTCGGTTGCTCAGGTATGACACACTCTGCAGCTATGGCATCTGAAATTTTGGTTGGCAAAACCTTGCTTGAAGCACTTAATACCGACCTTGTTTGCGATGCTATCAATACTGCTATGCGTGAGCTTTTCTTACAGATTGTTTACGGCCGTACACAAACTGCATTCTCTGAAAACGGTTTGCCTATCGGTGCCGGTCTTGAGGACTTGGGTAAAGGTCTTCGCTCACAAACAGGTACTACCTACGCTACAAAGCTAAAGGGACCCCGCTATCTTGAGCTTGCAGAAGGCTACATCACAAAAATCGCTGTTGATAACGACGGTGCAATCATCGGCTACAAGTTTGTTCACCTTGGCAAGATGATGGATATGATTAAAAAGGGTATGGACGCTAACGAAGCTTTAACTAAGGCTTCAGGTCAATACGGTCGTGTTGATGATGCTGCAAAGCTTCTTGACCCCAGAGAAGAATAATTAAGGAGGAAATGAATAATGGCTTTATTTGAAAGTTATGAGAGAAGAATTGACCAAATCAATGCAGAACTCGCAAAACACGGCATTTCTTCCATTGAAGAAGCAAAAGAAATCTGCGATAAAGCAGGTGTTGATGCTTACCAAATCGTTAAAGATACTCAGCCTATCTGCTTTGAAAATGCTTGTTGGGCTTATGTTGTAGGTTGCGCTATCGCAATCAAAGAAAATGTTAAATCTGCTGCTGAGGCTGCTGAAAAAATCGGGCTTGGCCTTCCGACTTCGTTAAGGATTACTCTTAATGGTTCTTTTCTAACTTTATTAGCTGTTTTTGCAATACCGATAGCACCTTCAGCAGCAGCGAATGATTCGTGACCTGCAAGGAATGCGAAACATTTAGTTTCTTCAGATAAAAGCATTGCACCTAAGTTACCATGACCTAAACCTACTTTTCTATCATCTGCAACAGATCCAGGAATACAGAATGATTGTAAACCTACACCAATCCATTTAGCAGCTTCAGCAGCATCTTT
>JAZNBP010000010.1:0-5826 GCA_045587085.1 Acutalibacteraceae bacterium
GGAATAAGCATAGCAAGGTTGGTCTTGCCGCAAGCTGATGGGAATGCAGCAGCAATATAACGAACTTCACCCTGTGGATTCTGGAGGCCTAAGATAAGCATATGCTCAGCCATCCAGCCTTCCTTCCAGCCCTGATAAGAAGCTATACGAAGTGCAAAGCACTTTTTACCGAGAAGTACGTTTCCGCCGTAGCCTCAGTTTACAGAAATAATTGTGTTGTCCTCAGGGAAATGGCAGATGTAACGGTTTTCGGGGTCAACATCACAACGTGAATGTAAGCCGCGAACCCAGTCATTACTGTCACCCAAAACCTCAAGCACCTTGGGGCTAACGCGAGTCATAATAAGCATATTAAGAACAACGTATACAGAATCAGTTACCTCAATACCTACCTTAGCGATAGGAGAGCCAATCGGTCCCATTGAGTAAGGAATAACATACATTGTCCTGCCCTTATAGCTGCCACGGGCAATCTTATAGAGCTTTTCATACATTTCAGCAGGGTCACACCAGTTATTGGTAGGACCTGCGTTTTCTTTAGTTTTGGAACAAATGAAGGTTCTGTCCTCAACACGTGCAACGTCGTTAGGATTGGTGCGGTGCAAATAGCAACCGGGAAGCTTTTCCTGATTAAGCTCAGTAAGCTCGCCAAGCTCTACAGCCAACTTGCGTAATTCTTCACGCTGTTCGTCGCTGCCGTCAACCCAAACAACCTCATCGGGAGTGAGGAGTTCTTTCATTTCGTCTAACCATTTGATTACTGTCTTGTTGGTAGTCATTTCAAATCTCCTTTAAATAAATACGGTTTATCCGAGCCTTAAAACAGGCTCAATTTTTTCCTTTTACATTATATCTTATGGAAAGAAAAAAATCAATAGAAATAGAAAATATTTTAATATTTTACATACAATTCATATATTTTTACAACTTTTTGCGTCTTGAAAAAATCTTTTATGTGTGATATACTAACCAAAAAAGTACAAGGTTGTGATTTTTATGAAAAATTATGTTGGCAATCCCTATCAGACACGCGGTGCCGAAAGCTACGTATTACAAGGTGCAAAAGGTGACGGTATGCACTTTTTATATGTAAGAAACGGTAAAGGTCTTGAAGCGTGGGTTTCACTTGACCGTGCAGGAGATATTTCGAGACTAACATATAAAGGCGACAATATGGGATTTTTCTCTCCCTGCGGATATGTAGCTCCGACATACTATGATAAAGAGGGTTTAGGCTTTTTAAAATCCTTTACATCAGGATTTTTTACCACCTGCGGATTAACCAATTTAGGTGCTCCCTGTAATGACGAGGGTGTTGAACTTCCTCAACACGGTACAATTTCAAACATTCCTGCCGAGCTTATATCAAAAATTGAAACTGATGACGGCTTGGAAATAACCCTTAAAGTCTCCGACTGTGTGATTTTTGGAACAAAGCTTGTACTTGTAAGAAAATATTTCTTCTCATACACAGAAAATACATTTTCCGTAAATGACACCGTTACCAACGAAGCAGATACCGCTTCCCCTTATATGATAATGTATCACTGCAATATGGGTTATCCCCTACTTTCGGAAAACAGTATTGTTAATGTTCCGAACAGTGGCGTTACAGCTTGCACCAATAACGCTTTAGAGCACATTGATACCGCCCTTGTTATGGAAAAACCTCAACCGAATTTTGCTGAGCGTTGTTATTATTACGATACCCTTTCAAATGGCAATTTAGCAAATGTTGGAATTTACAATCCCGACATTGAAAAAGGTCTTGTAATGACTTACTCAAAGGACACTCTCCCCTATTTTATTGAATGGAAAATGATGGGACAAAAGGACTATGTTTTAGGCTTGGAGCCAAGCAATTCCTTACTTTCAGGCAGAGCTACTTTAAGAAAAGAAAATAAGCTTACATTCTTAAACCCTGATGAAAGCAAAACTACCTTTGTTGAATTTAAATTCAAAGACACAAAGGAAGCTTTCGATAAAGAATTCTAAAAAAAGAGACCGCAAAAGCGGTCTCTAATTTTATTTATCGATATGAACATTAAGGTGCGGATAGGTCATTTCAATACCTGCTTCCTTGAACATTGACTTAAGCTTTGAAAGAAGCGAGAAATTAACGTCCCAATAATCCTCATTCTTGGTCCATACACGAAGCACATATTCAATAGAACTTTCTCCATAATTTGTAAGTGCTGCAAACGGAGCATTTTCAGTAATAATCGGTTCGCCCTCAACTGCTTTAAGAAGTGTTTTAATAACATCCTCGGGTTCAGCATCATAAGAGGCAGTCACTGTAATATCAAGTCTTCTTGTTCCTGCCACTGTGTAATTCACGATTTCTGCCGCAACAACCGCTTTGTTGGGAATAGAAATAACCTTATTATCAGGTGTTATAAGCTTAGTATAGGCAATGCCTACTTCCTTAACTGTACCCGACTGTGCCGCAATCTCAACATAATCACCCGAAGCAAAAGGGTGTGTGTAAATAAGAGTAAATCCGCCAATTACATTGCTAAGCATATCTTGAAGCGCCAGCGACAGTGCCAATGTTAGAACACTTGCAAGAGCCACAATGCCCGTAACATCAATACCTATTGATGAAGCTATGATTAAAGCCAACAAAATATACATTACAGTTTTTGATAAAGTTTTTATAAGACTGTGTGCAGCTTTTTCAAGCTTGGATTTATTAAGTGCACGGTTAATTATGTTGCCAATAGTTTTTATAATAAGAATACCGATAACCGCAATTATCAATGCCTTTAACAAAACCCCTATAAGGTCTAACCCTTGGTTTTGTATCCACTGAGAAAATTTTTCCAAAAAATTCATTACATTTACTCCTTTTTTAAGAATATAAAAGCTCTTGCTTTCTAAATTTTATTATACAACAAAAATCTTTTCTTGTAAAGTTTAAGCTTCTTGAAATTTTCCTGTTATTATGTTATGATTTTAAAAAACAAAAAAAGGAGCTTAAAATGTCTGAAATTACAAAAATCACCAACTTTGAAGACTGCCGTTTAGACCCTTATGTAAGACTTACGGAAAATCAGCTTTTAAGCCGTCAAAAACCTGATAGCAGTATATTTATTGCTGAAAGTAATAAGGTTATAGATTTGGCATTAAAGGCAGGGTTTACTCCCCTTTCCTTTCTTATGACTGACTCACATATAAATAACGCAGGCAAAGAGTACATCGAAAAATATCCCGACACGCCCGTTTTTACTGCAGACGAGGAGTTATTATCAAAAATGACGGGATACCATTTAACTCGCGGATTATTGGCAGCATTTAAAAGACCTGTACTCCAAAATGTTGAGGATGTATGCAAAAATGCAAACCGCATTGCTGTGCTTGAAGGCATTGCGGACTCAACAAATGTGGGTGCAATTATAAGAAGTGCAGCAGCACTCGGTATTGATGCAGTTTTAATTGCAAAAGGATGTGCAGACCCGTTACTTCGCCGAAGCGTAAGGGTTAGTATGGGTACTGTTTTTCAAATTCCTTGGACATATATCGGCAACACAACAGGAGATTTTTCAGACTATGGCATTAATATTTTGAAAGAATTAGGCTTTAAGACGGTTGCTATGGCACTAACCGACAAAAGCATAAACATATCAGATTCTGCACTTAAAAGTGAAAAAAAGCTTGCAATTATATTAGGTACAGAGGGTACTGGGCTAAAATCAGAAACTATAAATAATTGCGACTATACCGCAAAAATACCGATGTATCATAATGTTGATTCGCTTAATGTTGCGGCCGCCTCAGCGGTTGCTTTTTGGGAGCTTAGAAAATAGTATGCTTGAAAGAATTTATGTTGAAATAGGAAATATCTGCAATCTTTCCTGCTCTTTTTGTGTGGGAACAAAACGGAAGCCCAAACAAATGACTGTAAACAATTTTGAAACCGTTTGCAAAAAGATAGCAGGACACACAAAATACATATATCTGCATGTAATGGGCGAACCGCTATTACATAACGATTTATCGAAAATACTTGAAACCGCAAAAAAATATTCCCTTAAAGTATGTATCACCACAAACGGCACCTTGCTACAACAAACAGGAAACATTTTGCTCAACAGCAATGCGGTTCACAAGGTTTCTATTTCGCTTCATTCCCCCGAGGGAAACGGAATAACCGATTTTGACCTTTATCTTAAATCGGCAGTAGAGTTTTCAAAATCCGCCGCCGAGAAAGGCATTTTTACAGTTTTCAGGCTTTGGAACGGTGACAGTAGCGAAGGTCTTGGCAAAAACACGCAAAACGCGTATATTGAAAGCTTTTTAAAAATCAGTTTTCCCGAATTATGGCAAAAAAGACCAAAGGGAGTAAGACTTCAAAAAAACATTTTTTTAGAGTATGATAAGGTTTTCACTTGGCCGGCAGAAAGCAAAGCCGAGCCTGTAACAGAGGGTTTTTGTCACGGGCTTTCCTCACAAGCAGCAATTTTGGTTGACGGCACCGTTACACCCTGCTGTCTTGATTCGGAAGGCAGTATCTCACTTGGAAATATTTTTGAAAGTGATTTTTCTGATATAATAAACAACCCCCTTTCACTTTCCATAAAAGACGGTTTTAAAAGCGGTAAGGTTATTCATCCCTTTTGCCAAAAATGTACCTTTATGAGAAAATTCAAAAAGCGAAGCAATTAAAATTAATTGCTTCGCTTTTTATGTGCTTTCTCTAATCTTCAGTTTTACTGCAAGCTTTTCGGTAGTTTTATTGTCTGTTTTGTCAGTAATAATTTCATACAGCTTGTTTACTGAAAGCTTTGCCAATAAATCCATAGGCAATGTAACCGTAGTAAGCGGAAATAAATAAGGTATTACCGCACCTATATCATCAAATCCGACAACCGCCACATCCTTTGGCACGGAAATATTTTTACCCTTTAGAGTTTGTATTACTTCAAGTGCCAGCATATCATTGTAAGCAAGCACCGCATCAAAGCTTTCTATAGGAATTGTATCAAAAACATCTTTACAGCGTCCGCTTAAGCTTCCTGTATAAATGTGTAGCTTTTCATTGATTTCAATCCCGTAATCCTTATGTGCGGCAACATATCCTTTGTATCTTTCTATAGAGGAATAATTATAATCATTTGCACTAAGCATTAAAATATTTTTTAAGCCTGATTTTATAAGATGCTCTGTTGCTATGTAGCCTGCATTAAAATCATCAAAAATAACTGACGAAAAGGGCGAATTTTCAAATTTACGAGCCATAAGCACACAAGGAATGTCTGCGTTTTTAATAATCTCAATAGGCTCACTGCTTTTTTGAGAGGAAAAAAGCAAAATGCCGTCAACATTTGTGGAAATAGCAGTATTAACCGCCGCAATTTCTTTTTTTATATCCTCATCAGTATTCATAACAGTTATTACATAGCCCAGCTTTTCAGCATACTTTTCAACCTGTTTTGTAATTATCGCAAAAAACGGGTTTGCAAGGTCAGCAATAATAATAGCTATCGTATTTGTCCTGCCTGAACGCAGATTAGACGCGCTTGCATTTTTAATATATCCCATTTCACTTGCTGTTTTTTGTATAAAGGCACGTGTTTCCATTGAAATATCACTGTGATTTCTAAGTGCCTTTGAAACAGTGATTTTTGCAAAGCCTGTTTTGTCGGATATATCTTTAAGCGTTACTCTTTTATTCATTGTAAAACCTCTCAATCTTAACTATTGTACCACTAAAGGAAAAATTTATCAAGTATTGACATAATTGAGGTTTTGTTATATAATTACTGTATCGATACAGTAATTTTAGGAGGTTACTATTATGACATTAGCAGTATTAGTTGCAAATCG
>JAZNBP010000011.1:0-4249 GCA_045587085.1 Acutalibacteraceae bacterium
CTTCCTAAGACCGCTTGGCCTCCGACTTAGTATTAGTTGCAAATCGTGGATTTTTCCCAAGCTCAGTTATTGAGTCCGCACGTGCAGAAATGAAAGAGGCCATTGAAAAGGCCGGTGCAAAAGCATTGCTTTCACCTGTTGAGCTCACCAAATACGGTGCAGTTGAAACCATTGCTGACGGTATGGCTTTTAACGAATTTTTGAATGAGCATCGTGGCGAGTTTGACGGACTTGTAATCTGTCTGCCAAACTTTGGCGATGAAAATGGAATTCTTGAAGCTATCAAGGACTTAAATGTTCCGATTTTAGTTCAGGCTTATCCTGATGAAATCGGCAAAATGGACTTCAGCTCCCGTCGTGACGCATTTTGCGGAAAGTTAGCTCTCGGCAGTGTATTTAAACAGTTAGGTATTAAATTCACCTCTAACGAGCCTTTCGTTATGCATCCGCTAAGTCCTGAATTTGAAAAAGAAATCAATTACTTCATAAGCCTTTGCCGTACAGTTAAGGGTATGAGACATCTTAGAATGGGTGTTTTCGGTGCAAGAACCACAGCGTTTAAATCTGTACGCTTTGATGAAATAGCACTTGCTAAACACGGTATTGATACCGAAAGCTTAGACTTTTCACAGGTATTGGAATACTATAACGAGGTTGAGGATAATGACCCCCAAATCCCTGTTTGGAGCGAAAAACTACTTAAAACCTCATCCTTTGAAAACGTACCACCTTACGCTATTGTTAATCTTTCAAAGCTCGGTATTGCATTTGAAAGAATTGTAAAGGATTATAAGCTTGATGTTGTTGCAATCCGTTGCTGGAGTGAGCTTCAGCATTCGCTTAAGATTGCTCCCTGCTCTGTTATGGGTGTGCTTAATGAAAGCGGTATTCCCGCTGTTTGCGAAACCGACGCAAGCAATGCAATCCTTATGTCTGCTTTATATTATGCTTCGGGCAATCCCACAGGCTGTCTTGACATTAACAACAATTTCGGTAACGAAAACGACAAGTGCATCCTTTTCCATTGCGGACCATTGCCAATTTCTCTTATGACTAAAAAGGGCAATATCGAGGAGCACAAGATGTTTGTAAAGACTCAGGGAACCAACTGTTCTTGGGGTGTAAATGTTGGTGTAGTAAAGCCCGGTGACATCACTATCGCAGGCGGCAGAACCGAGGACGGCGAAATTCAGTTCTTTGCTGCCAACGCAGAAATCACCGATGACGAGATAGAAAATGAATTTTTTGGTACTCCAGGCGTTTTAAGACTTGACAATTTACAAAAAAAGCTTAAAATATTAAATGAGAACGGTTTTAGACATCATGCAATAATTACTGCAGGTCATCACTATGCCGTTGTCAAAGAAGCCTTAACAAAATATATAGGCTGGAAAGAAATTGAACTTTAAGGAGAAAAGCTTATGTTAGTAAACATGAAAGAAATGCTTGAGTATGCAAAGGAAAAGAATATCGCAATCGGTGCCTTTAACTCTGCAACATTAGAATCCGCACGTGCAGCAATTAAAGCCGCAGAGGAACTCAACTTACCCTTTGTACTTCAGCATGCACCCGTTCATGAGGAATATATTGATTTTGACCTTGTGGCTGATATTATGTTAAGCCTTGCAAAAAGTGCAAAGGTTCCCGTTTGTGTTCACCTAGACCACGGCAGCAATGTTGATTGCATAATTCGTGCAATTCGTGCAGGATTTACTTCTGTAATGATAGATTTTTCTGCTATGCCCTATGAAGAGAATATGGCAGAAACTGCAAGAATTTGCAAAATCGCACACTCTGTTGGTGTTACTGTTGAGGCTGAGCTTGGCAATATGCCCAGCAACTTAAAGGGTGATTTATCTGAATACAAGCCTGAGGATTTCTACACTGTTCCTGAGCAGGCTGCAGAATTTGCAGAGAAAACAGGTGTTGACGCACTTGCTATTTCCTTTGGTACAGTTCACGGTGTTTACAAGACAAAGCCCCAGCTTAATTTTGATATCATCAAGAAAATCAATAAGCTTACAAACGGTCTTCCCCTTGTTATGCACGGCGGTTCAGGTCTTACTGATGATGATTACAGAGAAGCTATCAACAGCGGTATCAGAAAGATTAACTACTATACATACGAAGCTTTGGCAGGTGGCAGATCTGTATACGAAATCGTAAAGGAAAAGCCCGAAGGTCTTCAGTTCCACGATGTAGCAACACGTGCTATGAATGATATGAAGGATAACCTTGTACACGTTATGAAGCTTTTTGCAGGTATTGAATAATGAAAAGAGAAGGTATTGCACTTGCAGGCAGTCTTATAGTAGACCACATTAAAGAAATTGCGGTTTTACCCAACAGAAGCGAGCTTGCAAGAATAACAAATGTATCTGACAGTACCGGAGGTTGCGTTTGCAACACAGGTATTGATATCAGAGATTTAGACCCTGAAATCAAGCTTTATGCTTATGGTGTTTTAGGTGACGATAAAGACGGTGAAATTATCATTGATGAGCTTAAGAAAGCTAACTTTGATACAAGCGGAATTATAAAGAGAGGAATTACCTCTTTTACCGACGTTTTCCCTGAGACCGAGACCAACTGCCGCACATTTTTCCAATATGGCGGTGCTTGTGACAGCTTTTCGGTAGAGGATATTGATGTATCTAAGGTAAACGCTAAAATTTTCCATTTGGGTTACTTGCTTCTTATGGATAATTTGGATAGCCCTGATGAGGAATACGGCACAAAATCAGCCCGCCTTTTAGCAAAGCTTCAAGAAGCAGGCTGCCTTACCTCTATTGATACCGTAAGCGAAAGCGGCGAGCGTTTCAAAAAGGTTATATCCCCTGCTTTAAAGTATGTTGATTACCTTATCATAAACGAGCTTGAGGCTTCAAAGCTTACCGATGTTGACCTTACTGTTACAGACAAAGGTATCAATGAAGACAATATGAAAGAAGCTCTTAAAAAGCTTCTCGATTTAGGTATTGGCAAGCGAGTTATCGTACACGCACGTTGCGGTGCATACGGTATGGAAAAATCGGGCGAATATGCCTTCTCCCCCAGCAATGAATTGCCCAAGGGCTACATCAAGGGTACTGTTGGTGCGGGCGACGCTTTCTGTGCAGGTGCACTTTTGGCGTCCTACAGAGAAATGTCCCTTGAGGATACCCTTGTTTTAGGTAACGCTTCCGCCCTTTGCTCACTCTCTACCGCTACTGCTACAGGCGGTGTTTTGGAGGCTTCAAAGGCAATCGAGCTTTACCACTCCCTTCCCCCTATGATTTAAATAAGGATATAGCAAAACCGCAAGATTTAAAATCTTGCGGTTTTATTTTATACATTTGTAAAGCTGATATCTAGTTTATTTTGCTTTGCGGTGATATCGATTTCTTTAATTGTGCCCTCGGGATTATCTATTATTATATCTACAATTTTGCTTTCAATCTCGCGGCGGATAAGATTTCTAATCTCTCTAGCCCCACGCTTTTTGCCGACACACTCTTTAGCTAAATAATCACATATAGCAGTATCATACTTAACATTTATAAGCTTTTCGGCTATAGCTTCCTTTAACTCGTCAAGCATTAAAGCGGCAATCTTAGACATTGAAGCTTCGCTCAAAGGATTAAAGACTACTATTTCATCCACACGGGCTATAAACTCAGGACGCAAAAACGCTTCAAGTGCCTTAAGAGCTTTTTCCCTTGAAGCATCGGCAACAGTCTTGCCAAAGCCTAAAGGTGAATCGTTACGGTCACTGCCCGCATTAGAGGTCATAATAACAATAGTATTTTCAAAATTTACGGTTCTGCCGCCGGCATCGGTAATTCTGCCGTCGTCAAGAATTTGCAGTAAAATATTGAGAACATCGGGGTGTGCCTTTTCAATTTCATCAAACAAAACTACCGAATAAGGCTTTCTCCTTACCTTTTCGGTAAGCTGGCCTGCCTCGTCAAAGCCGACATATCCTGGAGGTGCACCAATAATACGTGATACCGAGTGCTTTTCCATAAATTCAGACATATCAAGTCTTATAAGTGTTTCGGGAGTGCTGAAAAGCTGTTCTGAAATAACCTTTGCAAGCTGAGTTTTACCAACGCCCGTAGGTCCTACGAATATAAAGGATGCAGGTCTGTGAAGCTTACCTGTTTTTACCCTTGAACGCTTAACTGCGGCAGCTACCAAACGGGTTGCTTCCTCTTGACCGATTATTTTCTTATTAAGCTCGTCTTCAAGGCTTGACAGCTTTTTAAGG
>JAZNBP010000012.1:0-2414 GCA_045587085.1 Acutalibacteraceae bacterium
GACATACCAACTGCTGCAAAAAGACAGAAAATTGCGGCAACGTAACCGAGCCACTTTTGCTTTAAACCGTATGCTATGTAATAAAAAGCTCCTCCCGAAAAGTTACCTTCCTTATCTTTTTTACGGTAAAAAAGACCAAGCACGTTTTCGGCATAGTTTGTAAGCATACCAAAAAATGCGGAAATCCACATCCAGACAACGGCTCCGGGACCGCCTGTTAAAATAGCCGAGGTTACACCGATGATGTTACCGGTTCCTACAGTACCCGAAATGGCTGCCGAAAAGGCTTCAAACTGAGAAATGGATTTATCATTCTTGTCCTTTTTCTTTTTCTTGCCAATCTCTTTTACGGCAGGCACAATAGTAGTACCTATGGATTCACCCAATTTTGTCACCTGCATAAATTTCAGGCGAAGCGTAATAATTAATCCTGTGCCCAAAATCATAATAATCATAGGCCAACCCCATACTACACCGTTGACTGCACTGTTGACCTTTTCGATAGCATTAATAATACTATTCCACATAATTAAAACATCCTTTCAGAATTGAAATAAAAAATGTCCTGACTTTAGAAAAATCAGGACATAATAAATACAACCAAATTAAATTTGTCTGCACTTTGTCCTTTTACCTGAGAGATTAGCAAATTTGCCTTGCCCCTTCGGTATCCGCCTTATGCGGAATTCTCCAAAGCTCTGTCCCCTTGCAGTCAGGCATTAACCCTTCTGCGAGGCTCATACAGAAATAAATCGCAATTATCATACCACACTTCTTTTCAAAAATCAAGCCCTTTTTTTGACAATTTTTACTAAGCTTTTTCTTGACTTTATATAAGTATTATGATAAAATAATTTGGATATATGAAAGGAGTTTGTTTTATGAAATTTACATTGGAAAAAGTTAAGTTTTATAAGGACGGTTCTTTTCATTTAGGTGACTTTGTCACAAATACTGATTTTATTGCCTCCGATACTAACGGCGGTATTGTTTCTAATTTTAATAATTGCTTTGTTTTTCCGGCTTTTTGTGATGTTCACGTTCATCTGAGAGAGCCGGGTTTTTCATATAAAGAGACTATTTTTTCGGGAACAAGGGCTTGCGCACACGGGGGATATACCGATGTTTGCTCTATGCCGAATCTTAATCCTGTGCCTGATAATAAGGAAAGTCTTTACAAACAGCTTGAAATAATAAAGCGTGATGCAGTAATCAAGGTTCACCCATACGCCTCTATTACAGTAGGTCAAAGGGGAGAGACCTTGAGTGACCTTGATAATTTAAGTGACGCTGTCGCCTTTTCGGACGACGGTAAGGGCGTGCAAAGTGAAACGCTTATGCGTCTGGCTATGCTGAAAGCCAAAGAGCTTGGCAAAATGATTGTAGCACACTGCGAACAAAACGATTTGTTAAACGGCGGCTACATTCACGACGGTGAGTACGCAAGGCTTCACGGTCATAAAGGTATCTGCAGCGAAAGTGAGTGGAAACCGATAGAGCGTGACCTTCGCCTTGCAAAGGAGACGGGCTGTGCTTACCACGTATGTCACATCTCCTGCAAGGAAAGTGTGGAGCTTATAAGAAAAGCTAAAAAAGAGGGTGTCAACGTCACCTGCGAGACAGCACCCCACTATTTGGTGCTTAACGATATGAACCTTCGCGAGGACGGGCGGTTTAAAATGAATCCCCCGCTTAGAAGTGAGGCCGACCGTCTCGCCTTAATCGAGGGAATTAAAGACGGTACTATTGATATGATTGCAACCGACCACGCACCCCACTCTATAGAGGAAAAGAGCAAAGGCCTCGAAAAAAGTGCAATGGGCATTGTGGGAATTGAGACCGCCTTTTCTGTAATGTATACGTTTCTTGTAAAAACGGGCATAATAACGCTCGAAAGGTTGGTTGAGCTGATGTCAGTCAATCCTCGCCGCAGATTTAATCTGCCCGTGGGCGACGATATATGCGTTTTTGATTTAGATGCCGAGTATACTGTAGACCCCGACAAATTCCTGTCAATGGGCAGAGCTACCCCGTTTGCGGGAGAAAGACTGTCGGGCGTATGCAAGCTAACGGTAGCAAACGGCAAAACTGTATTTGAAGATTAATATTACGGAGGATATAAAAATGGCTAAAAGAACAGATTTAAAGAAAATTTTGATTATAGGCTCAGGTCCTATAGTAATCGGACAAGCGGCCGAGTTTGACTATGCAGGCACACAGGCTTGTCTTGCACTCAAAGAGGAGGGGTACGAGGTTGTCCTTTGCAACTCTAACCCTGCTACAATTATGACCGATACCACTATTGCCGACAAGGTTTATATGGAGCCTTTGACACTTGAATATATAGCTAAAATCCTCCGATATGAGCGTCCCGATGCAATAGTGCCGGGCATTGGCGGACAAACAGGCTTAAA
>JAZNBP010000013.1:0-4509 GCA_045587085.1 Acutalibacteraceae bacterium
TTCCTAAGACCGCTTGGCCTCCGACTTAGCACCGCTTTTGTATAGTCGGTGTCTGCCATTAAAATCTCGTAAAACTCGCTGTCAAACTCCTTTGCCCAAGCAGTAAGCTTAGTAAACATCTCAACGCTATTAAGCTTAGACAACATATTTTTGCTGACATCTGTAAGCTTTACCTCGTCAAAAAGGGCACCCGAAACACTCATTTTCTTTAGACTAAATTTGAAATCTTTATAAGAAGCGTCAGGGTTAGCTCTACGCCAATCCTCAAAATCAGAGGCAGCAATGGTCATTAGATAATTTATTACACATTCACTATCATAACCCTGCTCTGCAAAGAAATGCACAGCAGCTTCAGGGTCCTTACGCTTGGAGATTTTGCGTTTAGCTCCGCCATCCAATTTCATAATTGGCGAAATATGACCGTATTTCGGAGTTTTAAAGCCCAATATTTTAAATAACTGAATGTGCTTAGGAACAGAGGATATCCATTCGTCACCGCGAAGCACGTGAGTAGTATGCATTAAATGGTCATCAACTGCGTGTGCGAAGTGATATGTGGGAATTCCGTCAGATTTCAAAAGAACAAAATCCTCGTCATTTTCGGGCATTTCAATCTTGCCCTTAACGGTATCCTCAAATGTGATTTTTCTTTCCTCGCTGCCGGGTGATTTTAGGCGAACTACAAAGGTTTTACCTTCATCTATTAAAGCCTTAGCCTCTTCATAAGTTATATCCCTATGCTTTGCAAATTTTCCGTAATATCCTGTGCGGAGCTTGTTTTTTTCCTGCTCGGTGCGAACTGCCTCTAATTCCTCAGCTGTGCAAAAGCAAGGGTAAGCAAGTCCCTGACGAATTAATTCCTTTACATAGGTCTGGTAAATTTCAGCCCTTTCGCTTTGCTTATAAGGACCGTATTCGCCCTTTTGCTCATTGCCTGAAATGAAACCTTCGTCAATGGTAATACCAAAACGGTCAAGACCGTCTATAATATCCTCAATACCGCCCGAAATCTCACGTTTTTTATCGGTATCCTCTATTCGTGTAAAGAATACGCCACCTGTAGATGTAGCAGTAATGCGGTTAACAAGAGCTGCAAATAGTGTACCTAAATGCAGATATCCCGTAGGGCTTGGTGCTATACGGGTAACACGTGCACCCTCGGGCAAATTACGTGACTTATAAAGATTTTCATAATAATCAGGGGTTTTATCAATGTTGGGCAGCAAAAGCTCTGCCATTTTTAGGGTATCGCTCATTAAATCAATCCTCACACAAAAGCTTGTTCAGCTCGGTCATAAAGGTATTAATATCCTTAAACTGTCTGTAAACCGAGGCAAAACGAACGTAAGCTACCTCGTCTATTTTCTTTAGCTTGTCCATAACAAGCTCACCGATTTTTTCACTGCTAACCTCGCGGTCAAGCGAATTCTGAATGATAACCTCGATATCATCTATCATATTATCAAGCGTATCAATAGAAACCGGTCGCTTTTCGCAAGCACGGAGAAGTCCTGTCATAAGCTTATTTCTGTTAAAGGTTTCTCTGGATTTATCCTTCTTTATAACGATAATAGGCAAGCTTTCAATTATCTCATAAGTAGTAAAACGCTTACCGCATTCGAGACACTCTCGCCTTCTCCTGATTCGTTGGCCCTCATCAGTAGGACGTGAATCGATAACCTTACTTTCTTCAAAACCGCAGAAAGGACATTTCATAATCAAATTCTCCTTTAAAAATATTGGTATATTTAAAATCATTATACAATATATTGTGGTAAATTACAAGCACTAAATTAATAGTTGCTAAATTTTGTGATTAGTGATAGAATAGATACGCAATAAATCTTTGGAGGAATTAAAATGGCAAATTATCAGTTAAATCCTATATCATCGGGTGATACCGCAGCTGTAATGAAAACAAATATGGGAGAAATCACAATTAAGCTTTTCCCAAATGAAGCTCCCAAAACAGTTGAGAATTTCACAACACACGCAAAAAACGGTTACTATAATGGACTTATTTTCCACAGAGTAATAAAGGATTTTATGATTCAGGGCGGTGACCCTACCGGAACAGGTATGGGTGGCGAATCCATTTGGGGCAGAAGCTTTGCTGACGAGTTTGACCCCAAGCTTCACAATTTAAGAGGAGCTCTTTCTATGGCAAACGCCGGTCCCAACACTAACGGAAGTCAGTTCTTTATTGTCGAAGCTAGCACCGTTCCCCCTCAAATGATAGACCAAATGGAAGAAATGCCCTGTGCATTTTCAAAGGACGTTATAGAATCCTATAAAGAATTAGGCGGAACACCTTGGCTTGATTTCAGGCACACCGTATTCGGTCAGGTTATAGAAGGTATGGACGTTGTTGATAAAATCGCAAGTGTAGAAGTAGGCGGCTCCGATAAACCTATACAAGACGTAATTATAGAGACTATTGAAATAAAAATAGCTTAAATAAAATTTAAAGGGCTACCGACGGTAGCCCTTTTTATTACTGTTCTTTTTCTTTTTTGGGATGCTTGCTTAAAACAAGATCGTAATTGTATCTCGTATGATTTTCGTCATATACAGTGTCGGTGATAGGTGCATTTTTGTCGATAATTTTAAAGAATTCCTCTTTAAGTCGCTGACATTCGTCCTCCTCACCCTTAATTCTAGCCATAAGCATATTAGCAAAAGCATCTGCAATTTCAACATGGCAGGCAAGATATTTCCAGTCAGGCGATGTGTCTGCTTTTAAAGAAATTTCTTTTTCATAAAAATCCTTCATATAAGCTTTTGCCTTTAAAAGCTTATCTACCGCTTCCTCAGTCTCTAATTTCTTTTCGCCGCGAATAAAATCGGTATCAAATAAATCAGAAAGTGTAGCAAGATAGTTTTCAACTATTTTGCCGTCGTTCCCGAATGCGGCTTCAAAATATTCAGCTGAAACATCCTCAAAACGGCTGTTTTTATCCCAAAGTCCCTTAGCCATTGCGTAAATCGGCAAAGCAATAGGGAACGCGGTACGCTGAAGCTGACAGCTTATCATTCCGTTAAGACCGATAAGCTCAAGCTCGCACATATCCTTATGAAGCAATTTTGAAATATTATAGTATCCTAAGTCAAAAGAATGGTCCCACATCAAATGATAGTCAAAGTCGAAGCTATCCTTTGCAGGATTTGTTTCCTGCCACTTTTTAAGACGCATAACATTTTCTGCTACTGATGAAGGATTTTTATTTTTGTTACGTTCGTAAGGTGGTAGTGTAACAGGAGCATTCTTGTCAAAATCGTTAAGAGCCTTCGAATATGTACGCGAAATAGGTGCAAACATAAGTACAAAACGGTCAGGATTATTAACCCGCTGAGTTTGAGGCTCCCACAAAAGGTCAACATAGATAAGGCAAACTATTTTGGTATCAATACCTGCCTTTGTCAGCTTTTCGTCGAGCATATTAAGCATCATTACATAAAAATCGGACGGAATAGTATCCTTGCAATTTTCACATTCACAGTGGTTGTTTGAGCCGTCCGAAAGCCAGAAATGAAGGTATGTGATTTCAGGATGCTCCTTACAATATTCAACAACAGCATCTGTCATTCTTTCGCGCACATAAGGATTCGAATAACAAAGATTTGTATCAAGCGGACTTTTTCCGAAAAGTTCGCGTTTGCCGTCTCTAAGTGCAAAATACTGACTGATTTCTTCGGGGATTTCACTATTATTTTCATCCCAACCTGTCGCATTAAGACCGAATGGCACACAAGTCCAACCGTGACCCACTGCGTGGAATTTAAGAGCACGCTTAGTAATCTCTTCAGTAAGAGGTACCATCATTGCATCAATATCTTCGGGGGTAAGATTGTTTTCATAGTCGGGGTCATTAGGATTATTATAAAATCTCTTATAATAACGTTCGAAAAAATAACCCGGAGTAAAAAACTGAATAAAGTATGCGCTCATTCCAACCTTTGGCAACCAATCAATCATATTATATACGTGGTCAAAGCTTACACCACCCTCGATACAAACACCGCGGTGTCCGTATGAAGGAGTCTCACATACAGAAACAGTTAAATCCTCAAGGGAAAGCTTTTTCTCGGGAATTTTTTCACCGTCTGCACCGGGACGAATAAAACGGCAACCAAGTTCAAACATAAAACGATACATAGCTATAAGTACAGAGCATTCATTAGAGCCTGTAATTACACCTGCGCCATTTTTCACCTTAATGCTTATCTTATCATCAAAGCTTTTTTCTATGCTACCGTCAAAGCCTAACCAAACAACCCTTTTAACTTCAGGATCAATTTTTTCATAATGCCTGATATCCACAGTAATGCTTGGATCCATTTTAGAAATTAATCTTTTAAGTTCAGATGCGGCAAAACATATCGTTTCATCTTTTCCAATTCTCGCTATAGTAAAACGCATAATATTACCTCCATTTTTGAATCATAATAGCACTGTATTTTTTCAATGTCAATAGAAAAAAACTATATTTTTATGTAAAAAATCATACA
>JAZNBP010000014.1:0-15818 GCA_045587085.1 Acutalibacteraceae bacterium
TACTATCTGCGTGATCGCGTAGGTAAGGCCGCTAAGGTTAAAGAGCTTATCTAAGTTAGAAAAGAGAGGAGACGGAATAAAATCTGTCTCCTTTTTTGTTTTTTGCTTAAAATTTTATTATGCTGTACTATACTTTTTAGTATGGAGGTTTTTTATGAAAAAACTTTTTAGCTTTAGAAAAAAGGGAAACGCCCCTGTGATAGATGGATTTAAAATAGACACCGCCGTTGCAGAGGAATTCGAGGATACTGCTGTTGTCACAGCAAAAACTCCTACTCAAAATTTTCTTGAATGGCTCGAAATACTTGTAATCGCAATTATAGCGGTTGTTGTTATGTTTACGCTGATTTTCAGGGTTGCTACCATTGACGGCGATTCGATGAACACCACATTATCTCACGGACAAAGAATTATCATTTCCTCCTTAGGTTACACTCCGAAACAGGGGGATATTGTAGTAATTTCACGTAACGCAGAAAACTCTGCCGACGCCCAGACTGAGCTTAACACGCCTATTATTAAGCGTGTGATTGCAGTGGGCGGACAAACGGTTGATATAGATTTTAATACCGGCACAGTTTATGTTGACGGTGTAGCTCTTGATGAGCCATACACCTCTACCCCTACTACCGGTCATTACGATGTTGAATTTCCGAAATATGTTCCCGAGGGCTACATTTTCGTTTTAGGTGACAACCGTGCGGTTTCACTGGATAGTCGTTCTTCCCAAATCGGCGAGGACGGACTCATTGATGAACGCTATGTTTTAGGTCAGGCGTTATTCAGAATAATTCCATTTGAAAAAGCAGGAAGGCTTGATAATAAATGAGTGATACCGAGCAAAGTATACAGTGGTTTCCGGGGCATATGGCAAAAACAAGGCGTAAAATCAAAGAAATTTTGCCCCTTATTGATGCTGTAGCCGAGGTGGTCGATGCACGCATACCGCAAAGCAGTCGAAATCCTGAGATTAAAGAGCTGATTGAAGGAAAACCGCATATAATTTTACTTAATAAATGCGATATGGCGGATAAATCCGTTACAGATAAATGGATTGAGCACTACAAAACCGAGGGTATTGTTGCGATTGCGGTTGACTGCAAATCAGGCAAGGGCTTACAGAGCTTTAAAAGCACCGTTAAAACCGTATTAGCGGAAAAGTTAGAAAATTACGCTAAAAAAGGTATGGTTGGTAAACCTCTTAGAGTAATGGTTGTAGGCATACCTAATGTAGGAAAATCCTCATTTATAAATAAAATCGCAGGCGGCGGCAAGGCAAAGGTCGAAAACCGTCCCGGTGTTACACGCGGTAACCAATGGTTTACGATTGACAAACAGCTTGAGCTTCTTGATACACCCGGTGTTCTGTGGCCCAAGTTCGAGGACAAAACGGTTGGCGAAAGACTTGCCTTTACGGGGGCTGTAAAAGACAGGGTTTTAGATGTAGAGCTACTTGCAATGCGGTTGCTTGAGGTGTTGTCTGTTAATTATCCCGAGCTTTTAACTAACCGCTACGGCGAGCTTGATTTTTCTCTTGACTCCTACGACTTATTAAGTCTTATCGGTAAAAAAAGAGGAATGGTAATACGTGGCGGCGAAACCGATACAGAAAGAGCTGCTAATATGCTGCTTGAGGAGTACAGAAATTGTAAAATTGGTTTAATTTCGCTTGAAAGGGTGTAAAAAATGCCTGATTTTGAAATTGAAAACAGTATAAAACAAAAGGGGTATAAGCTTATCTGCGGTGTTGATGAAGCCGGCAGAGGTCCGCTTGCAGGTCCCGTTTGTGCGGCAGCGGTAATTTTACCCGAAAATGCAGAGATTGACGGTCTTAACGACTCTAAAAAGCTGAGCGAGAAAAAACGTGAAATGCTTTTTGATATAATTTGCGAAAAAGCAATATCCTACAGTATAGCCTTTGGAAGCTTAGAGGAAATTGAGGAGCTTAACATATTGGAGGCTACCTTTATTGCAATGAACCGAAGCATTGAAAACTTAAGAGTTAAAGCGGATTTTGCACTGATTGACGGAAACAGAGTTCCAAAGGGCATTAAAATCCCCTGCGAAACAGTTGTTAAGGGCGATGCCAAATCTCAAAGCATTGCCGCCGCATCAATTTTAGCAAAGGTAACACGTGACCGTCTGCTTTTAGAATATGACAAGCAATATCCCGAATATAATTTCAAAAAGCACAAGGGCTACGGAACAAAAGAGCATACCGACCTTATTTTAAAGCACGGTGTATGCCCTATTCACAGAAAATCCTTTCTCAAAAAGCTTTTAGGTAATGACCTATGAATATAGGAAAAACAGGAAAAAGCGGCGAAAGCCGAGTAGCCGATTTTTTAAGAAATAACGGCTGCACTGTTATTAAACGCAACTATCAGTCGAAATATGGTGAAATAGATATCATCGCCGAAAGCGGTAATAATATACTTTTTGTCGAGGTTAAAACCCGCAAAGAAGGTTCTATGGTTTCAGGGTTAGAGGCTGTTGATATTAAAAAACGCCACAGAATGACACTTACTGCCAGTGATTTTATAGTAAAAACCGAATGCGGGCTGCAGCCTCGCTTTGACGTAGCTGAGGTAACTGTGCATACAGATAGTGACGGAAATGAAAAATATTCTTTAAATTATATCAAATACGCCTTTTGAGTTTTTTACTCCAAAGGCGTTCATTATATCGAAAAAACGCTAATATTTTGTGCTTTATGCTAAATTATATTCATTTTAGAGGTGTTTTAATTTGTAATTTATGCATAATGTACAAAAAAATAACATTTTTTCCTTGCAGATAATATATTGCAATTATTTACGGAATATTGTATTATAATATACAAATACTAATAAAAAATATTTTAATTCGGAGAGATACTTATGGCAAATTATCAACCGTCTACTTTAGCTTCTATGATAGAGAGAAAGCTTTCTCATAATTTTGGTGTTACACCTGAGCTTGCTTCCGATGAGCTTTTCTATAAAGCTTGCGTTCTGGTGTTGCTTGAAATTATGAACGAGCGTCGTGCGCAGTTTAAAAAGAAAACTGCAGAGCAAGAAGCAAAAACTGTTTATTATATGAGTATGGAATTCCTTATGGGACGTTCCCTTAAGAATAACCTTTTCAATTTAGACCTTACCTCTAATATGGAAAAGGCTCTCAAAAAGTTTAACGTAAAGCTTGATAAGCTTTATGACTTTGAGCCGGACGCAGGTCTTGGTAACGGCGGTCTTGGCCGTCTTGCAGCCTGTTTCCTTGACGGCTTATCAACAGCCGGTTATCCTGCAATGGGATACTGCATTAAATACGAGCTTGGCATTTTCCGTCAAAAGCTGGTTGAAGGCTGGCAGACTGAAATGCCTGATTTTTGGTTGCCCGGCGGCGGTGTATGGCTTGAAGCCAAGCCCGCAAGTGCAGTTGACGTAAACTTTGACGGTAAAATCAACGAATGGTGGGACGGTAACTATCACCATATTGAGCATACTGATTACCAAACTGTCCGTGCAGTTCCCTACGATTTGATGGTGGCAGGTAATGACGGTAAAACCGTAAACGCCTTAAGACTTTGGAGTGCTGAATGCCAGGATTTTGATATGTCAGCATTTAACGAGGGCGACTATGTAAAGGCTCTTGAACAGCGCGCTATGACCGAAACCATTTCCAAGGTTTTGTATCCTGAGGATAAGCATTACGAGGGTAAATCCTTAAGACTTCGTCAGCAATATTTCTTGGTTTCCGCTTCCGTTCAGGATATTTTAAAGCGTCACCTTAACAAATACAATACCCTTGAAAACTTGCCCGAAAAGGTAGCTATTCATATTAATGATACTCACCCCACACTCTGTATTCCCGAGCTTATGAGATTTTTGCTTGATGAATGTGGCTACGGTTGGGATAAAGCTTGGGATTTAGTCAAGGGTACTGTTGCTTACACCAACCACACCATTATGTCAGAAGCTCTTGAGTGCTGGCCTGAAAGCTTAATCAGACACAGAATTCCCCGTGTTTTCCAAATTATTAAGGAAATTGATCGCAGATACAGGGATGAAGTTATTTACAAAACGGGCGATTACGCTTTGGCAGAGCGTACCGCTATTATTAGTAACGGTATGGTTAAAATGGCTAATCTATGTGTTGCTACCTGCCATACAGTAAACGGCGTTTCAAAGCTTCACAGTAAGATTTTGGTCGACGAGCTTTTCAAGGATTATGTAAACCTTTATCCTGATAAGTTTACAAATGTTACTAACGGTATTGCCCACCGCCGTTGGCTTTGTCAGGCAAACCCTGAGCTTTCGGCATATCTTACCGAGCTTATCGGCGACAGCTTTATAAAGGATGCTTCGCAGCTTGAAAAGCTGATGGCTTTCAAGGATGACAAATCCGTTTTAGATAAACTTGCAAAAATTAAGTACAACAACAAGGTGCGTTTTTCTGACTATTTAAAGGAAAAAAGCGGTATAATCTTGGACCCCAATTCAATATTCGATATGCAGGTTAAGAGACTTCACGAATACAAGAGACAGCACCTTAACGCACTTAACATTATAAATGAATATCTGTTTATTAAAAATAATCCTAATGCCGACGTTACCCCGAAAACCTATATTTTTGGTGCAAAGGCAGCCTCGGGTTATCTGTTTGCCAAGGAAATAATCCAAATGATTTATAAGTTATCCAAGGTAATCGAGAATGACCCTCAGGTAAAGGATAAACTAAAGGTTGTATTCTTAGAGGATTACAGAGTAAGTCTTGCAGAGCTTATGATACCCTCTGCCGATATAAGCGAGCAGATTTCCTTGGCATCTACCGAAGCCAGCGGTACAGGTAATATGAAGCTTATGATGAACGGTGCTGTAACGCTTGGTACAGAGGACGGTGCAAATGTCGAAATCCACAAGGCTGTAGGTGACGACAACATCATAATTTTCGGTATGCAAACACCTGAGGTTTTGTCGCTTCAAAAGAGGGGCTACAATCCAATGGAATATTACAACAATAATCAAAACTTACGTCAGGCACTTGACTTTATAGGCAAAGGTATTTTGGATAAATCGTTTGATAACATTTATAACACCCTTAAAAATACCGACCGCTATATGGCACTTGCCGATTATGCTGATTACTGTGCGGCTCAGAAAAAGGCAACCGCACTTTATAACGACCGCGATACCTGGAACAGAATGTCGCTTACAAATACCGCTATGTCGGGCATTTTCGCATCCGACCGTTCTATAGACGATTATGCAAAGAATATCTGGCATATAAAGCCTGTTGAGTAAAGATGAACTATTATCCCTTTAATTCACGAAACACAATTTACAGAAACCATATTGGAGCCTTAGCCGAGGGGGAAACCCTTCGGCTAAGGGTTTTGTTACATAAGGACGCACTACCCTATCAGGTGTATCTTAGAATTAGAAACGATAATTCGGAATTTTTTAGCGAAACCGAAATGACACCTTGCGAATATTTAGAGGATTACCGTTTTTATGAATGTAATATAACCCTTACTGAAGGGCTTTATTGGTATGCCTTCAGATACACAAGTGCACACGGCGAGTTTTATATAACCAAAACGGAAAACAGCCTTGGTATTGTCTCGCGTGACGGGGCTTTTTGGCAACAAACTGTATATGCTAAGGATTTTAAAACTCCCGATTTTTTAAAGGGCGGTATAATTTATCAAATTTTTCCTGACCGCTTTTATAACTCGGGAAGCCTTAAAGAAAACGTGCCCGATGACCGCTATATATGTAGCGATTGGGAAAAACAACCCGAATTCCGTCAACCGCAGTGGGATAAATTGCGTCTTGGTAACGACTACTACGGCGGTGATTTAAAGGGTATCGAGCAAAAGCTTTCTTATCTAAAGGATTTGGGTGTTAGCTGTATCTATCTTAATCCGATTTTTGAGGCTCACTCAAACCACCGCTACAATACGGCGGATTATATGAAAATAGACCCTCTTTTAGGTGACGAAAAGGATTTGGAATCGCTTGTGAAGAGGGCTGAAAAGCTTGGAATTTCGATTATTCTTGACGGTGTGTTTTCCCATACGGGTGACGATAGCATTTATTTTAACAAGTGTAACCGCTATAATGAATTAGGTGCTTACCAAAGTGAAAATTCAAAATATTTTTCTTGGTACAATTTCCAAAATTTCCCCGAAAAATATTCGTCTTGGTGGGGCATTACGACACTGCCCGAAACTAATGAGAATGACCCCTCTTTTTCTGAATTTATTACAGGAGAAAACGGAGTTATTGCATATTGGCTTAAAAAGGGTATAAAGGGCTTCCGCCTTGATGTAGCAGACGAGCTGACCGACAGTATACTCGACAAAATCCGCATAAGCATTAAGCGTGAAGGGGAAGACAACTTCCTGCTTGGCGAGGTTTGGGAGGATGCCACAAATAAAATTAGCTATGGCTCAAGGCGTCGCTTTTTAAGGGGAAAACAACTCGACTCGGTTATGAATTACCCCTTTTGCAATGCAATTATAAATTATGTAAAATCTGCTAATGCAAAAAATATTATGAATACCGTGCTCGATATTTGCGAAAACTACCCCAAATGCGCAGTAGATACGCTTATGAACCATATCGGCACACACGATACCGTAAGGATTTTAACCCGTCTTGCAACAGATGCAGACTTCGGCAACAACCGAGAGGCTCAATCACATTTCAAATTAAGCGATGAACAGCGACAGCACGGTATAAGACTTTTAAAATTAGCTTCCGTTTTGCAGTATACGCTCCCAGGTGTTCCCTCTTTATATTATGGCGACGAGGCAGGGCTTGAAGGCTTTTCCGACCCGTTTTGCAGAGCAACATACCCTTGGGGCAATGAAAATTATGAGCTTCTGACACACTATAAGGCACTTGGCAAAATGCGAAGCGAAAATTCCGCCTTTAAAAAGGGTGAATTCTTGCCCGTTACCGACGAAAACGGAATATTCTCCTTTAAACGCAAGAGTGACGCACAGGAATTACTCATTTTCGTAAACGCTACCAATAGCGAAAAGCCTGTTCTTATTACAGAAAACACCAAGCTTTTATTTGGCGAGGATATAAAAACCAAAATTTCCCCCTATAGCTATTCGGTGTTAGAGGTATTACCGGATTAATCAAATCCAAAATCTAAAATTAGCAATACAAAAAGAGTGCTTGTAAAAAACAAGCACTCTTTTTCTAATTAAAATATTCAGTTAAATAAACAACTCTGCTATAAAAACTGCTGCACAACAGCTTATTGCAACGGGGAAAAGTCCAAGTCCAAAAAACGCAAGCACTGCCCCTACTACAAGTGCTAAAAGTCCCGACCAAAGGGAGCTTGTCGCCTCTATTATAGCAGGAAAGGTCATAACCGAAAGTGTTACATAAGGCACGTAAAACAAAAATGAGCGTATTGTAACATTTGTTATTTTCTGTCTTATTACATTAAGCGGAAGCCAGCGTATTAAGTAAATCACAACCGCCATTATAAGTATATATATGTATGTTTTACTCATAATCGTCCTCCTTTACAGGGAAAAGGACTGCTGCCAGAAGTGAAATTACAACTGTCAGTATTATAACACGCATACCCTCGCTCAAATTCATAAGAATAGGTGTTTTTGCAAAAACAAGACTAGCCGACATTGAAACTATTACAAGCAATGCAATAACCTTGTTTTTTCTTGCAGGCGGTATAATTATTGCCAAAAACATTCCATAAAGTCCCACACTTAATGCACTGACTACTGCCGACGGCAAAACATTACCCATAATAACGCCGAAAAAGGCACCCAACGCCCAGCCTGGGATTGAAACGGTAGCAGCACCGTAATTATAAAAGGGATTAAGTGTTCCCTTCTGTGCTATGGAGATACCGAAAATTTCGTCGGTAACATCAAATGCCACAAGACTTCGGTGCAAGGTAGAGGTTTTTGGGGCTAACTTTTGGCTTAATGCCGCCGCCATTAAAAGATAGCGGATATTTACTACTAACTGTGTTAGCGCCATTTCCAAAAAACCGGAATCCTCTTTAATTACCGAAAAAGCCGCATATGCCCCTGCAGAAGCATTGGTAAGGGCTGCCGCAATCATTGTTTCAAGGGCAGAAAGTCCCGAATTTTTAGCAACAATTCCAAGTGTAAACGCAACTGCAAAATAGCCAAGTGCTATCGGTATTCCGTCTTTTAAGCCTTTACGGTAAAACTTTAAATTTTCCATTAGTTTTTAAGGCTGTGCATAGGAGCCGGTATTCTGCCTGCTCTATCTATGAACTTTTTAGGACTTTTTGTAAGATTTACCTTCATTATGGGACCGCTTCCCAAAAGACCGCCAAACTCTAGCGTCTCGCCTGCTTTCTTACCGATTGCAGGTATTACTCTTACTGCGGTGGTTTTGGTATTTACCATACCTATTGCCGCCTCGTCAGCTATAATTGCCGAAATTACCTCGGCGGGGGTTTCGCCCGGGATAGCAATCATATCAAGACCAACAGAGCATACTGCTGTCATAGCCTCTAATTTTGACAGCTCCAAATCGCCCGATTTTGCAGCAGCTATCATACCGGCGTCCTCAGAAACGGGGATAAACGCTCCCGAAAGACCGCCTACAGATGACGATGCCATAACACCGCCCTTTTTAACTGCATCGTTAAGCATAGCAAGGGCTGCTGTTGTACCGTGTGTGCCGCAGGTTTCGAGTCCCATTTCCTCTAAAATATGGGCAACCGAGTCACCTATTGCCGGAGTAGGTGCCAAGGATAAATCAACTATACCAAACGGAACACCAAGCCTCTTTGAAGCTTCTACGCCTACAAGCTGTCCCATACGGGTAATCTTAAAGGCTGTACGTTTGATAATCTCGGCAAGCTCGTTTAAAGAGCCGTCGGGACACTTTTTAAGAGCTGCCTGCACAACACCGGGACCTGATACACCCACGTGGATTACACAGTCAGGCTCGCCCACACCGTGAAATGCACCTGCCATAAAGGGGTTGTCCTCAACCGCATTGCAAAATACCACAAGCTTTGCGCAACCGATGCAGTCGCGGTCAGCCGTAATCTCAGCCGCTTCACGCACAATTTGTCCCATAAGCTTTACGGCATCCATATTAATACCCGCTTTTGTGGAGCCTATATTTACAGATGAACAAATATTATTAGTCTCGGCTAACGCTCGCGGAATAGAACGGATAAGCTCCTCATCCCCTGCGGAAAAGCCCTTTTGAACTAAAGCCGAATATCCGCCGATAAAGTTTACACCTGTAGCATCTGCCGCCTTTTGCAAGGCGTGTGCGTATTTAACAGGGTCGCCGCCCGATACACCGACAAGCATTGAAATAGGCGTTACGGAAATACGCTTGTTTATAATTGGAATTCCGTATTCCTTTTCGATATCCTCGCCTACCTTTACAAGATTTCCTGCAAGACGGGTAATCTTGTTGTAAATCTTTTCGCAGGACTTATCAATATCGCTGTCGGCACAATCAATGAGCGATATACCCATTGTAACCGTACGTATATCAAGATTTTCCTCGGAAATCATATTAATGGTTTCCATTATATCATTAATATTAATCATTGTATCACCTTAAATTCTGTGCATAGAGTTGAAAACATCCTCATGCATAACCCTGATATCAAGATTGTTTTCCTTAGCCAAAGCCTTCATTTTATCCGAAAATGAAGCAAACGAGCAGCTTAAATCCTTTATCTCGGTAAGCATTACCATTACAAACATATCCTGCATTACAGATTGCGTAATATCGAGAATATTTGCATTACATTCTGAGCAGATAGAGCTTACCTTTGAAATAATACCAACCGTATCTTTACCTATTACAGAAACCACAGTTTTCATCAAAACGACCTCCATATACTATATAAAAATTATTTTACCATAAATATTTTCAAATGGCAAATATAAAAGTAAATAAATATTGCACAATAGGTTGTGGTTTTTTTGTGTTTTCTGATTAAAATATACATATTTTGTGGTTTGTGAAAAAAATAACCCAATATATAGTTGACAAAACGCATTATATGGGTTAAAATGTTCTTACCGAAAAATTATCTTTTCAGGATGTTTATATATAAGGAGAAAAAATATGAAGCACTCTAATTGGAACGGATTTAAAAACGGCATTTGGCAAGACGAAATAAATGTACGCGATTTTATCCAAAGCAATTATAAGCAATATACAGGCGACAGCACCTTTTTAGCCGGTGCTACAAAAAGAACCAACGAGCTTATGAATAAGCTTAATGCTCTTTTTGCACTTGAAAGGCACTTAGGCGGAGTGCTTGATATTGATACCGAAACCGTAACCTCGCTTACAGCCTATGCTCCCGGCTACATTGACAAGGAAAACGAGCTTATTGTCGGTATGCAGACAAACCGTCCCTTAAAGCGTGGTGTAAACCCCTTTGGCGGTATGCGTATGGCAAGACAGGCGTGTGAAGCATACGGCTACAAGCTAAACCGCAAAATAGAGGACCAATTTGAATTCAGGACCACCCATAACGAGGGTGTTTTCAGAGCCTACACCGAGGAAATGCGTAAGGCTCGCCATTGCCATGTAATAACAGGACTTCCCGATGCTTACGGCAGAGGCAGAATTATCGGTGACTACCGCCGTGTTGCTCTTTACGGAATTGACCGCCTTATAGAAGAAAAGAAAAAGGATAAAAAAGCACTTGACAAAAAGCTTTTTGACAATGACACAATGCGTCTGTCGGAGGAGCTTTACAAACAAATTTCCTTCCTCCAAAAGATGAAAGAAATGGCAGAACTTTACGGCTTTGATATAAGCGAGCCTGCTGCTAACGCTAAAGAGGCTATCCAGTGGACCTATTTTGGCTATCTTGCCGCCATTAAGGAACAAAACGGTGCCGCTATGTCACTAGGCAGAGTAAGCACATTTTTTGATATTTATATCGAACGTGATATTGAAAACGGCTTCCTTACCGAATCCGACGCACAGGAGCTTATTGATGATTTTGTTATGAAGCTTCGTATTGCCCGTCATTTAAGAACTCCAGAATATAACGACCTTTTCGGTGGCGACCCGATGTGGATTACCGAAGCGGTTCGCGGTATGGGTGAGGACGGCAGAACCCTTCTTACAAAATCAAGCTTTAGAATTCTTAATACACTTTACACCTTAGGTTCTTCGCCCGAGCCTAACCTGACTGTACTTTGGTCACAAAACTTGCCTGAGGGCTTTAAAAAATACTGTGCCAAGGTTTCTTGCGATACCGACTCTATTCAGTATGAAAACGACGATGTAATGCGTCCCATTTACGGTGACGATTATGCTATTGCTTGCTGTGTGTCAGCTATGAAGGTAGGCAAGCAGATGCAGTTTTTCGGTGCTCGTTGCAATTTGGCAAAGCTTTTGCTTATTGCTATTAACGGCGGTTACGACACCTCAAGTGCTGTGCATATAGGTCCGCAAATGGAACCGCTTTCAGGCGACAAGCTTGATTACGAAGCTGTTATGGAGCGTATGAATATCTATATGCCCTGGCTTGCAAATCTTTATGTAAATACAATGAATGTTATTCATTTTATGCACGATAAATATGCATATGAAAAGTCGCAAATGGCACTCCACGATACCGAGGTAGAGCGTTTTATGGCATTCGGCATTGCCGGTCTTTCGGTTGTTGCCGACTCGCTTAGTGCAATTAAATATGCAACCGTTAAGCCCATTCGTGACGAAAACGGCTTTATCACCGAATTTATAACAAGCGGTGCATTCCCGAAATTCGGCAATGATGACGATAGGGTTGATTTAATCGCCAAAGAGATGTCCCACAAGATGATAACCGAGCTTCGCAAGACGCCTACCTACCGCAACGCTATTCATACACTTTCAATTCTTACAATCACATCTAATGTTATGTATGGCAAAAATACCGCCGCTACTCCCGACGGAAGACCTGCCGGTGCCGCCTTTGCACCCGGTGCTAACCCGATGCACAACCGTGAGGAAAACGGTGCGCTTGCATCGCTTAACTCTGTTGCAAAGCTTTCTTATGACGATTGCCGTGACGGTATTTCAAATACCTTCTCAATCACTCCCGACGCCTTGGGCAGAACGGATGAGGAAAGGCATAGTAATTTAGTATCTATTCTTGACGGTTATTTTGCAAAAAAGGCACACCACATCAATGTAAATGTGCTTAACCGTGAAACGCTTGTTGCAGCATACAACTACCCCGATTCTTATCCAAATCTTACGATTCGTGTTTCGGGCTATGCGGTTAATTTCCATAAGCTTTCACGTGAGCAACAGCGTGAGGTTATAAGCCGTACCTTCCACGAGGTAATCTAAGTGGCAGAAATTAAAGGATATATAAACTCTATCCAGACGCTCGGTGCTGTAGACGGCCCGGGCGTCAGGTTCATAGTATTTATGCAGGGCTGTAATCTGCGTTGCGGATGCTGTCATAATCCGGATACTTGGGAAATATGTGATAAAAACGAATACACCGCTTATGATTTAGCCGAAAAATGTGCCAGATACAAAGAATATTTCGGTAAAGAGGGCGGTATCACAGTTTCGGGCGGAGAACCGCTTTTGCAGGCAAAATTTGTAAAAGAGCTTTTTAAAGAGTGCAAAAAACGCCAGATAGGAACCTGCCTTGATACCTCAGGCAGTATTATGAATGATGATGTAAAGGCAGTTTTAGAGCTTTGTGATATCGTACTTCTTGACATTAAATATACAACCGATGAGGATTACAAAAAATATGTCGGTTGCTCACTCGAAAAGCCTCTTCATTTTTTAGACTATTTAAGCGAAAAAAATATTCCCACCATTATCCGTCAAGTAATAATTCCTACCCTTAACGATAACAGCGAGAATATAAATGCCTTAAAAAGCATAATAAAAGACCATAAAAACATTGTAAAAACCGAGCTTTTGCCCTTTAAAAAGCTATGCTCGGTAAAATACGATAAATTAGGGCTTGATTTTAAGTTTAAAGCTCTGCCTGAGCCTTGTCAAAACACTATCAAAGCCTTGGAAAAAGAATTAAACGCTTGACATTTTGTGTCAAGCGTTTTTCATTAAAAGAAAATATGCTCTATTAAAATCTTAAGACCTAGCAAAATCAAAATCACACCGCCCACAAGCTCGGCTGACGATTTGTATTTTGCCCCGTAAAGATTGCCTATCTTTACACCAATAGCCGAAAGCGTAAATGTTATAGCACCTATAAAAATTACCGCTATATACGCATAAAGGTTGTTACCCTTAAGGTCCATCGCAAGGGATATTCCCGCCGCCAAAGCGTCAATGCTTGTAGCAATAGCCATCAAAAACATTGTTTTAAAGCCAAAATCACAATCAGCCTCGTTTTCTTCGTTAGAAAATGCCTCACGCAACATATTAACACCGATAGCACCAAGTAACACAAAGGCTATCCAATGGTCAATTTTAGTAACATATTTTTCAAAGGATGTGCCTAAAAGATAGCCTGTAAGTGGCATAAGTGCCTGAAAACCGCCAAACCAAAGTCCGGTTTTAAGCATATGAGAGGGCTTTATTTTACTGACAGACAATCCCTTGCAAACTGATACAGCAAAAGCATCCATTGAAAGACCGATGGCTAGTATAAAAAGCTCAACTATACTCATTTGTCACACTCCAAAATCAGTATATTAAGTATTTTACTATCTAAATCTGCCACTTGTCAAGAAAAAGCCGAAAAACCGCATAAATATACATAAAAATCTCTTGTTTTTTGGCGAAATTTATGTTATCATAATATTAACTGCAAGGGGTTTGAGAATTCCTTGTTTTGTGGCAAAAAAAGAAAAATCAGGAGGTTTGAAAATTATGATTATTTGCCCAAATTGTAAAAATCAATTGGAGGACGGCACTATGTTCTGCAGTAACTGCGGAACAAAGATTGAAGCGGCACCTGCTCAACCGGCAGCTCCTGTTCAGCCGGCAGCTCCTGCAACCGATATTAAAGCATCGGTTGTAAACGCTTTTAATTCTGCTAAGGATTCTATTGATTTAGAAAAAACCAAAAGCTTTATTAAGAGTAAGCTATTCATTAAGGCTGCTGTAGCAGTAGTAGCAATTATCGTTGTTTTGGCTATTGTTATCAGCATTTTTGCCGGAGCAAAGGCTCCCAACAGCATCATTTACCGTGCTGACGGTGACTATTACTTTGTAAACCTTTCAAAGTTAAAGCCTCAGGAAATTGACGATGCTGACGCATCCTTCCAGATCACAAAGGATGAAAAATATCTTTTCTTCTTAGGCGATATGGAATACAACGATGAAGTTGAATCAGGTACACTTTACCGTCAAGAGCTTAAAAAGAAAGATCCCGCTGTTGAAATTGATGATAACGTTACAAGATTCGAATGCAGTGAAGACGGTAAGTATGTTACATATACAACTTCCGACGGTAAGCTTTATCAGAGCAACATTAAGGAATCTGAAAAGGTTGACAACAATGTTGACGGTTTCATTTCCACCTTTAACGGTAAAAAGGTAGCTTATATTGATGACGATAACAACCTTTATGTAAAGAAGTTCGGCAAGGACAAGGAAAAGGTTGATTCAAAGGTTACCAACATTTACTATGTAGATGAGGATTTAAAGGATTTCTACTATCAGAGAGAAGACGATGTTTGCAAAATCACTGTAGGTAAGGACAGAGTTAAGATTGCTTCTGATGCTTCTATGCTCCACGTTTACGAAAACGGCGACTGCTACTACACAAAGAGCGATGAAAAGACCGTTTCTCTTTGGGATTATGTGGATGACGATATGGCTTCTAAGGACAAGAACGCTGAGGAGCCTGAGTATCCTTCTTATGATGATTACTATCCTAACTATAGTGATTACGGCTATGAAAACTATGATGCTTACCGTGCAGCTTACGAAGAGGCAGACGCTAAGTACGATGAAGCACGCGATAAGTATTATGAGCTTCAGGATGAGTGGTACGAGGTTGAGGAACGTAACAGGCTTCGTGAAAGATTAAAGGAGGCTGAAATCGAGACCACTACTTATGAGCTTTACTTCTACAACGGCTCTAAGTCAACAAAGATTGCTTCTGACATTGCTGATATAGTTGAATACGCTTACGAAACTCCTACCCTTCTTTATGCAGTTGAAAAGGGTGGCAACGTAACAAAGCTTAAGATGTCTAAAATCGAGTCCTACTATGATGTTAAGGACCACGTTGAAAGTGCTGACTACGAGGCTGAGTATTACCTTGTAGATAAGGCTAAGTCTGCAAAGACCAGCTTAAAGGCTGATATTAAGGATATCACAATCACCGCTGACGGTGCTAAGCTTTTCTACCTTGCCGATGTTGAAGAGGGCGAGTATGATGAGGACGATAATTGGACTCCCCAAAGCGGTACTCTTTATGAGGCTAAGATTTCCGGCACAAAGATAAAGGGCGATAAAAAGGTTGCTAAGGATGTAAATAACTACGAAGTAACCGACAAGAACAAGCTTATCTACTACACCGATTATGAGGACGATACATACACAATGTATTATGACGGCAAGAAGATTGGTGACGATGTAGATTATGCATTCACCTCTGAGGATGGCGATGTATACTACTACACCGACCGCGATGAGGATACCGACCTTGCAACACTTAACATAGTTAAGGGTGGTAAAGGCAAGACCATCGCAAACGATGTAAATGGTATTCGTATCACTCCCGACGGTTCATTAGCAGTTCTTCACGATTATGATTCGGATGACGGCGAAGGTACCTTATCTGTATACAAGGGCAGCAAGCTTAAGAAGATAGCTGAAGAGGTTAACTACCTA
>JAZNBP010000015.1:0-4188 GCA_045587085.1 Acutalibacteraceae bacterium
GATTTCAGCCTTTGTAAGCTCTCGGCAGTCGCCGTACTCCAAATTTTGCGGGAGGTGAAGCTCACCCACCGCTATTCTTTCAAGTGCGTCAACGCCTAGCTCTACCACGCCAAACATACGCTTAATTTGATGATATTTGCCCTCCGAAATTTTTATTTCGCAAATGTTTTTATCATAGCTTATAATCACGCAGGGTTTAACACTTGTCCCGTCTGCCAGCGTAACTCCTTTTTCTAGTAAGGAAACCTTTTCGGCGGTCATATCACCGTCAAGCGTTGCTCTGTATGTCTTAAAAATTTCCTTTTTGGGCGATATAACATTATGAGCAAAATCGCCGTCATCAGTTATAATTAAAAGTCCCGTTGTATCCTTATCAAGTCTGCCAACAGGAAAAAGCCCCTGCCTTTTAAGAGTGTCGGGCACCAAGTCAACAACCGTCTGTCGGTTTTTATCACTGCTTGCAGAAAGCACTCCGCGAGGCTTGTTAAGGATTAAATATATATGCTCCTTATATTCGAGTGCCTGTCCGCGGTATTCAATTTTTGCAATAGTAGCGTCAAGTTGCAAAGTCGGGTCCCGCACAACCTTGCCGTCCACTTTTACCTTTCCTCTATGAATACAAGCCTTTGTTATTTTGCGTGGCAAATTAAACTGATTTGATATTATTTTATCTAATCTTTGTAAATTCATACATATTACTTCTTTTCAATCGATATTAAGGGCAAAACTTTGTTATTAAGGCTAATATCGCCGCCAATTATTTGTCCTTTATGCACTATAAGATTAACCGCTTCGCCGTTTTCTAAAAAATAGGTATATAAAACTGCCGATTTACCGCTGTATTTTTGCAAATCGAAGCCTGCCTTTTTCTGTAATTCGTTGTATTCTGTGTAAACAGACGGAAACTCACGGGGGATAACAATTTCTTTCGATTTAACCTGACCGCTAAAATCGGTAATTCCCAAGGATGAAATATAGGTCTGACGACTAGCATTATTACTGCCGTCTATCCTTTTACCCGAAAGGTAAACCGCACGGCTGAAAATCAAAAGAGTTGCCGCAATAATTATAATAACAACAAAAAGAGTTTTTTTATTCAAAATTATATACGGCTTCATACAACTCCCCCAGAAAAAGCATATTCCAAAACCCTTAAAATTATGCCTTTTCCGTTAGTATACAAACTGCGTGAGCCGAAATCCCCTCAATATTACCCGTAAAGCCAAGGCCTTCCTCTGTGGTAGCCTTGACGTTAATGTTATCAATTTCGGTATTGGTATCAGCCGCAATATTTGCCCGCATTTCTGCAATAAAGGGCTTAAGCTTCGGCTTTTGAGCAATTACCGTAGCATCAATATTCCCTACACTGTAGCCTTTTTCAGCTAAAAGCGAAACTGTATTTCTAAGCAGTATTCGGCTGTCAATATTTCTGTATTTTTCGTCATTATCCGGAAAATGACTACCTATATCGCCAAGAGCAGCCGCACCCAAAAGTGCGTCGCATATAGCGTGAAGCAGAACATCCGCGTCAGAATGTCCCAAAAGTCCTAACGAAAAAGGAATTTTCACACCGCCTAAAATTAAATCCCTGCACTCAACAAGCCTGTGCACATCATAGCCGTGACCTATTCTCATAAGTCCTCCTCCTTTAAAAAGCTTTCTGCCGCACTGATATCCTCAGGTGTAGTAATTTTAATGTTTTTGTAGCTTCCCTCAACTATATATGCGTCATAACCCGCCCATTCCATAAGCGAGGTATCGTCAGTAAAGGCAGAAACACTGCCTGCTTTTTCTGCTGCCTGCAAATATTCCTTTACCCAAACGCCCTGGGGAGTTTGTACGGAAACCAGCGAATTTCTGTCAAGTGTTTTTATAATTTTTCCGTTTTGGTCTACTTTTTTCAAAGTATCCTTAACCTTTACAGCACAGGTTACAGCCTTGTGAACCTCAAGTGCTGCCGCCACATCCGATATAATTCTTTCGCTAACAAGAGGTCTTGCCCCGTCGTGAATAAGAACCGCACCGTCTGTCCCCTTTAGTGCCTTAAAGCCATTCAAGACAGATTCCTGACGGGATGCACCGCCTGAAACTATATCCGTAACCTTATTTATTCCGTACTTTTCGAGCATTATCTGAAAAGAAAACTTATCCTCAGGGCGTACCACTAAAATTATACGTTCAATAATATCAGAATTTTCAAACGCCGCCAAAGTCCTTACAATTACAGGATAACTTCCTATACGCATAAACTGCTTGTTTGTGCCCATTCTTGTAGAGTTGCCAGCAGCTACCACTATTACGGGAAGCTTCTTTTTAAAGGTGTTATTAAGCTTATATTGTAATTTTACCTGTGTTTGCATTCTTTTCCCTCACAACAAAACTTAAAAAAGCCGCACAAGGCTTGTGCGGCTAAAAATTTGAAGATATTATTCTTTCTCCTCTTCGCAGTCACCATCACAACAATCGCAACCGCAGTCACAGTCAAAATCAAATTCAAGATTTGTTCCGCAATTAGGGCAAACCATACCCTCTTCCTCGAGCATATCTGCATCAAGATAGATAACGTCATTACAAGCAGGACATTCGATTTCGTAAACCTCATCATCACAGCAATCGCACTCATCGTCACAATCGCAGCAATCACATTCGTCCTCGTCGTCCTCGTAAATGATTTCCTCAAGGGATGATAAATCTTCATCTACAGCATCTAATTGCTCGCAGATTTCGTCACAGCCTTCCTCAATATCACAAATTTCCTCAGTAATATCGCCGAGCAAATCGATAATAGCAGCAAGAATTTTACCCTCTTTGGTAGACTCGTCAAGACCTAAGCCCTCAGCTAAGCCTTTGATATAAGCAATTTTTTCACAAATATCCATATCTGTATCCTCCCAGAATATTATGCACGTTCCATATATTCGCCGGTGCGGGTGTCAATTCTTACCATATCTCCCTCATCAATAAACAAAGGAACACGGATTTCTGCACCTGTTTCAAGTGTAGCAGGCTTAGTAGCGTTAGTAGCTGTATCGCCCTTAAAGCCGGGATCTGTTTTGGTAATCTGAAGCTCAACAAATGTCGGAGGCTCTACACCGAAAACCTTGCCCTTATAGGAAAGGATTTTGCAAACCATATTTTCCTTAACAAACTTGAAGTTGTCGCCAAGGTCAGATGAGTTAATCGGAACCATATCATAGGTTTCCTGATCCATAAAGTAGTAAAGGTCACCGTCAGAATAAGAATATTCCATATCCTTTCTCTCAACAAAAGCTGTCGGGAACTTTGCGGTGGGGTTATAGCTCTTTTCAATAACGGAGCCTGTAATAACGTTTTTAATTTTAGTTCTTACGAAAGCTGCACCTTTACCGGGCTTTACATGCTGGAATTCAACAACCTGTAATACGTTACCGTCCTCTTCAAAGGTTACACCGTTTCTAAAATCGCCTGCACTAATCATATTTTTTAATTCCTCCAAATAGTTTTTACACAAATTCATTATATCCCTTTTGTAAGAATTTGTCAAGAATTTGTATGCCTATTTTCGGGGATTTTCACAATCTTCCTTAATTTGCTTGGGGTTAAAGCCCTGAGCTATTGCGGGGTACTGATTATCGGTAGCGGCAGTAGACTGAATTTCGTAGGTTCCATAGCGGTTTACCATTTCCTCTGCGGTCTCGGGTAAATCCGAAAGTGGCAAAATAGACGGTTCTTTATAAATCTTTTTTTGAGTTTTCTTTTTCAACTTTTTCCACCTCGAAAATATTATTAACCGCTTTAAAAATTTAATTCATTTGCAAAAACAAATAGGCTGTAAAAAACTCAACGTCATCAAAAGTCCTTAAAATAAAGCAATTTAAATTAAAAAAGCACGTAAAAAGTGAAAAAACAAACTTTTTACGCACTTTTAAGTTTTTATAATCTAGTGGATATAAAATATGGTTTAACGAACAAATCAAAATAATATATCGTAGGGGCGTGCGTCCCCGAACGCCCGTTAGTTAAGATGAATTTTACGGACAGTCGAGACGCCTGTCCCTACAAATATTCAATGAATACACAGTTGACCATAATTGGTTTTTTACAGCCCCTTAAATCTAAAATTTATGTTTACTGAGCCAATTTCTTTGCTGTAGCAGAAATTTTAAAGAGCATTACTATAACTGCTAAGGATACAATAAGGAAAAGTAC
>JAZNBP010000016.1:0-5593 GCA_045587085.1 Acutalibacteraceae bacterium
TGAGGGTGGCCTCAAGTTCTGAGTAAGGAGGGTAAAACTTTGGCTAAAATTGACGCATCGGCATTAGAACTCACAGAACGTGTAGTTACTATCAACCGTGTTTCCAAAACAGTTAAGGGCGGTCGTATCTTCAAGTTTGCTGCTCTTGTCGTCGTAGGTGACGGCAACGGTCTCGTAGGCTTCGGTCTCGGCAAATCAGGTGAAGTTCCGGACGCTATCCGTAAGGGCATCGAGGATGCTAAGAAAAATCTAATTAAGGTATCCTTAAAGGGTACAACCATTCCCCACGAAATCATTGGTGAATTCGGCGCAGGCAGAGTTTTATTAAAGCCCGCTGCTCCCGGTACCGGTGTTATCGCTGGCGGTGCAGTACGTGCAGTTGTTGAGACTGTTGGTATTTCCGACATTCGTACAAAGGCACTACGTTCAAATAATCCTTGCAATGTAGTTCGTGCTACCATTGCCGGTCTTGCAGCATTACGCTCTGCTGAAGAAGTAGCAGCTGTTCGTGGCAAGACTGCTAAGGAAATTGTAGGTTAAGGAGGAGCAGCGTTATGGCAACAAAAAAGGCTGCAAGCCTCAAAGTAAAGCTCATTAAGAGCACAATCGGTTCTAAGCAGGACCAAATCGCAACTGCTCACGCTTTAGGTCTTCATAAGGTTGGCGACGAGAGAATTCAACCCGACAACGCACAGACCAGAGGCAAAATCAACAAGGTTTGTCACCTCGTTGAGGTATCAGTGGCTAAGTAATTTAGCCCCATTTAGTCGTTTATGCGACAATGCAGTGTGACTGCAAATAAGCAAGGAGGTGCGAACAATGAAAATGCATGAATTGGCTCCGGCTATAGGCTCTACAAAGGAGTCAAAACGCATAGGCAGAGGCCACGGCTCAGGTAACGGCAAAACAGCCGGCAAGGGTCACAAGGGTCAGAAAGCCCGTGCAGGTCACGGAATGAGAGCAGGCTTTGAAGGCGGACAGATGCCTTTGCAAAGACGTGTTCCAAAGCGTGGCTTTAACAATATTTTTGCTACTGAATGGACTGCAATCAACGTTTCAGCTTTAGAAGTGTTCGAGGACGGTTCAGTTGTAGATGCACAAGCTCTACAAGCAGCAGGCATCATCAAGAAGGCAGTAAATCCTGTAAAGGTTTTAGGTAACGGTAAGCTTACCAAGAAGCTCACAGTAAAGCTTGACGCTTTTTCTGCTTCTGCTGCTGAAAAGATTAATGCTGTCGGCGGAAAGGCCGAGGTGATTGAATAATGTTAGAAACATTAAAGAACGCTTGGAAGGTAAAAGAGCTTCGCAATAAGATTCTTTTCACAATTATGATAATTGTTATCTTCCGTATAGGCGCTGTAATTCCGGTTCCGTATATCAATGTTTCAGCTTTAGAGGCTGCAAGACAAAGCGGTTCCACAAACGAATTCTTCAGTTACCTTTCAATTTTAACCGGTGGCGGACTTGAGTATGGCGCTATCTTCGCAATGAGCGTTACACCTTACATCAACGCTTCAATTATTGTACAGTTGTTGTGTGTAGCAATCCCCGCTTTGGAGAGACTTTCCAAGGAAGGCGAAGAGGGACAGAAAAAGTTAGCTCAGATTACACGTTATGCAACCGTGATTTTGGCACTAATCCAAGGTATTGCTTACTTCATTTATTTGAAGAACAGCGGATACTTAAGCGTAACAGGTACAGGTGCTTCAATATTTGCAGGCTTCGTTATTGTGCTTGCATTTACTGCCGGCTCTGCTCTTGTTATGTGGCTTGGTGAAAGAATCGACGAAAACGGTGTTGGCAACGGTATTTCGATACTGCTTTTCGCAGGTATCCTATCCCGTGGTCCTCAGGCTTTCGCAGCACTGTGGACATACTTCTTCGAATACAAACAGTATTTCGAGGTTTCAGGAATTATATTGGCTTTCTTGGTAATCATCGGCTTTGTTGTTTGGATGACTCACGCAGAAAGAAGAATTCCTATTCAGTATGCTAAGCGTGTTGTAGGAAACAAAATGTACGGCGGTCAAAACACCCATATTCCGATTAAGGTTAATATGTCAGGTGTTATGCCTATAATCTTTGCTTCCTCAATCCTTATGCTCCCCACAATGATTTTAGGCTTTATGACAAATACCCAGTCTACTTGGTATAAGATTTTGTCTTTATTCAGTGTGCAGGGCATATTCTACGCAGTAATTTACTTCCTCTTGATTATCGGATTTGCGTATTTCTATACAACAATTCAGTTTAATCCTGTTGAGATGGCAAACAATCTGCGTAAAAACGGTGGTGCAATCCCCGGTATTCGTCCCGGTAAGCCCACAACAGATTTTATTTCCAAGATTTTATCAAGAATCACACTTTTGGGTGCTTTGTTCCTAAGTGTTATCGCAATTCTTCCTATCATCATAAGCTCTTTCGGCGGAATCAACATTTCGCTCGGCGGTACTTCTGTATTGATTATGGTTGGCGTTGCACTTGACCTTGTAAGAAATCTCGAATCACAGATGATGATGAGACACTATAAGGGCTTCTTGGATTAAGGGGAAATTGATATGAAACTCATATTACTAGGAGCTCCCGGTGCTGGTAAAGGCACACAGGCAGAGATAATTTCCGAAAAATACAATATTCCCACCATTTCAACCGGCAACATTATCCGTGCTGCACTTAAAAACGGTACTGAAATGGGTCTTAAAGCTAAATCTTACATTGATGCAGGAAACTTAGTTCCTGATGATGTTGTAATCGGCATCATCAAGGAGCGACTAAGCGAAAGCGACTGTGAAAACGGCTATATTTTAGACGGCTTCCCCCGCACAATTCCTCAGGCTGAAGCACTTGACACATTAGGCTTTAATATCGACGTTGCCCTTTCTATTGAAGTGGCAGACAGCGAAATTGTAAAGCGTATGTCAGGCAGACGTGTTTGCGAAAAGTGCGGTGCCAGCTACCACACAGAGTATAAGAAACCCCAGATTGACGGTGTTTGCAATTTCTGTGAGGGTAAGCTTGTAATCCGTAAGGATGATGAGCCCGAAACTGTTTTAAACAGACTTTCCGTGTATCACGAGCAGACCGAGCCCTTGAAGGATTTTTATAAGGCAGCCGGTAAGCTTGTATGCGTTGAAGGACAGGACGAGGTTAAGGATACCACGGCACTTGTTCTCAAAGCATTGGAGATGTAAGATATGATAGTGCTTAAAACCGGTCGTGAGCTTCAAATAATGCGTGAAGCTTGCAGAATATCGGCTGGAGCATTACAAACAGCAGGCAAGGCGGTAGAGCCGGGGGTTACCACGGCAGAGCTTGACAAGTTGGCTGAGGATTATATCCGCAGTCAAGGCGGAGAGCCCAACTTTAAAAATTACGAGGGCTACCCTGCCACCGCCTGTATATCTATAAACAACGAGGTTATTCATGGCATTCCGACTAATAAGCGAAAGCTTCAAAAGGGCGATATCGTAAGTATCGACCTTGGGGCAAAATTTGGCGGATACCACGGCGATAATGCCGCCACTTTCGCTTGCGGAGATATTTCTGCAGAAGCGAAGCGGCTGATTGATACAACCCGCGAAAGCCTTTATAAGGGCATAGCTGCGGCGGTATCGGGCGGCAGAATCGGTGATATCGGCCACGCTGTTCAGTCTTATGTCGAAGCGCAGGGGTACTCAGTGGTAAGGCAGTTTGTCGGCCACGGAATAGGTACTCACCTGCACGAACCGCCCGAGGTTCCGAATTTCGGAAATGCGGGCAGAGGTATTCGTCTGATGCCGGGTATGACACTTGCTATAGAGCCTATGGTCAATGCAGGAAAATCCGATGTAAGGATTTTACCTGATGGCTGGACTGTTCTGACTACGGACGGTTCACTTTCCGCCCACTTTGAGCATACGGTGGTAATTACTGCCGAAGGTCCAAAGATTATGACACTGTTTTGAGGTGAAGTATGAGAGGACAAATTGTATGTTCCAAGGCGGGTAGGGATAAGGGCTACTTTATGGCTGTTGTGTCACAAGCAGATGAAATTCTTGTCTGTGACGGCAAGGAGCGTCCGCTTGAACGTCCGAAGCGAAAAAATGCCAAGCATTTAAGCTTTACGGGCACATACCTGAGTGAGATAGACCTTACCTCAAATAAAAAACTTCGAAAAGCACTGGCAGTCTATAGAGACAAAGCTAATTTTAAGGAGGAACTGTGATGTCTAAAGAAGATATGATAGAGCTTGAAGGCACCGTTGTTGAAGCTATGCCTAACGCAATGTTCAAGGTAGAAATTCAAGGCGGACATCAAATACTTGCCCATATTTCCGGCAAATTGCGTATGAACTTCATCCGCATACTACCCGGAGATAAGGTAACGGTTGAAATGTCGCCGTACGATTTATCAAAGGGACGCATTACATGGCGTTCCAAGTAATGTAATAATTTACATTTTAAAAATTCAAGGAGGTATAATCCGAATGAAAGTCAGACCTTCTGTTAAAAAGATTTGCGAAAAATGCAAAATTATCAAGCGCAAGGGAAAAATCATGGTAATCTGTGAGAACCCCAAGCACAAACAGCGTCAGGGTTAATTGCGCTGAGTCAAAAAAATGGAGGTGCTTTGATTAATGGCACGTATTGCTGGTGTTGACCTACCAAATGAGAAGCGAGTTGAAATAGGACTTACTTACATTTTCGGAATTGGTCTTACTACATCTAAAAAAATCCTTGCTGATACCGGCATCGACCCCGATATCAGATGTAAGGACTTAACCGAGGACGATATTTCTAAATTGCGTGAATATATCGAACACAACCTTCAGGTTGAAGGTGACCGTCGTCGTACAATCGCATTTGACATTAAGAGACTTATCGAAATCGGAAGCTATAGAGGACTTCGTCATCGTAAGAACTTACCTGTAAGAGGTCAGCGTTCAAAGACTAACGCTCGTACACGTAAGGGCCCGAAGAAGACAATAGCTAACAAGAAGAAATAAGTAGGAGGAAGATAATATGGCTACTGCTAAGAAAGCGACAAACAACCGTCGTCGTGTAAAGAAAAACATTGAACGCGGCGCTGCCCATATCCAGTCAACCTTCAACAACACTATCGTAACTATCACCGATACACAGGGAAATGCTCTTTCATGGGCAAGTGCCGGTGAGTTAGGATTCAGAGGCTCAAGAAAGTCTACTCCTTTCGCAGCACAGTCTGCAGCAGAAACCGCTGCTAAAGCTGCTATGGAGCATGGTCTTAAGACTGTTGAAGTTTATGTAAAGGGACCCGGTGCCGGACGTGAAGCCGCTATTCGTGCTTTACAGACTGCAGGTCTCGAGGTTAGCATGATTAAAGATGTTACCCCGATTCCTCACAATGGCTGCCGTCCTCCCAAGAGAAGACGCGTTTAATTTTAAAATTTTAAGTGCAAAAATTGCATAATAATTTGGAGGTGCAATAGATGGCAAGATATACCGGTGCAGTTTGCAGACTTTGCCGCCGCGAGGGACAAAAATTGTTCTTAAAGGGTGAGCGCTGCTATTCTGATAAGTGTTCCGTAGGTATCAGAGCTTATGCTCCCGGCCAACACGGACAAGGTAGAAAGAAG
>JAZNBP010000017.1:0-7983 GCA_045587085.1 Acutalibacteraceae bacterium
TCAACAAAGGTCCAACCGTCAGGGTTGCCGGCCTTCATTCTGTCCATAACAACCTTAGCTGCTGCTGCACCTGAAGCTACAGCTACCTTAATATCGTTTCCTGCAATATTAACAGTAGCCTGCTTTAAGCCCTGTGTGCCACGAAGTGCAGTAAAGTCAACATCAGTATTATCCTTGCCGGTCAACCAGTCGTTAGCCGTACGAAGTGCTGCTTCCATAACACCGCCGGTAGCACCAAAGATAACAGCTGCACCGGTATCCTCGCCTAAGGGAGAGTCAAACTCTTCGTCAGGAAGTGCGTTGAAGTTGATACCTGCACGCATAATCATACGAGATAATTCTCTTGTAGTGATAGCGATATCAACATCAGGTACACCTGCTGCAGATTGGTCATCACGACCAATTTCAAACTTCTTAGCAGTACAAGGCATAACGGATACAGATACGATATCCTTGGGGTCAATGCCCATCTTTTCTGCATAATATGTCTTAATAACTGCACCTGCCATCTGCTGAGGAGACTTACAGGTAGAAAGATGATTAATCATATCGGGATAGTAGTACTCGCAGAACTTAACCCAACCGGGTGAGCAAGAGGTAATCATAGGAAGGGTTCCGCCGTTCTTGATTCTCTCAACAAGCTCGTTAGCTTCCTCAACAATAGTAAGGTCAGCCGCAAAGTCGGTATCAAATACTCTGTCAAAGCCGAGACGACGAAGAGCTGCTACCATCTTGCCCTCAACATTAGTGCCGATAGGCATATCGAAGCACTCGCCGAGAGTAGCACGGATAGAAGGAGCAGTCTGAACAACAACGTGCTTGGTGTTATCAGCCAAAGCTTCCCAAATCTTATCGGTATCGTCCTTTTCAACCAATGCGCCTGTAGGACAAACAGCAGTACACTGACCGCAGGAAATACAGGGAACATTCTTAAGACCAACCTCAAAGGGAGTACCAATATTTGTATCAATACCACGATTGTTAGCACCGATTACGCCAACATACTGCTCCTCGCAAGCTGCAACACAACGACGGCAAAGAATACACTTGTTGTTATCACGAACTAAATGAGGTGTGGTATTGTCAAGCTCGTATAGTGGCTTAAAGCCTTCAAACGCAGACTCATTAACGCCATAGTCACGGCAAAGCTTTTGAAGCTCACAATTAGTAGAGCGAACGCAAGAAAGACACTTTTTATCGTGTGTAGAGAGGATTAGCTCCAAAGTGGTCTTTCTGGCCTTTTGAATTTTTTCTGTGTTAGTAAGTACCTCCATACCGTCGGTTGCGGGATATACGCAGGCAGTAACTATTCTAAAGCCTCTGCCCTCGTTAACCTCAACAACGCAGATACGACAAGCACCGATTTCATTCTTTTCCTTCATAAAGCAAAGGGTAGGAATTTCAACACCGGCAGCACGCGCCGCATCTAATACAGTAGAGCCTTTAGGTACGCTAACTGAAATACCGTTAATTTTTACATTTATCATATCCATTATTATAAGGCTCCTTTCTTAATTCTTGCTAATTGCCTTAAACTTGCAGTTGCCCATACAAACTCCGCACTTGATACACTTTTCAGTATCAATCTCATAAGAAGGAAGCTTGTGGCCTTCTGCAATGTAATCGGTCTTAACAATAGCATTTACAGGACAGTTGCGAGCACATAAGCCACATCCAATACACTTGTCCTTATCAATAGTAAAGCTAAGTAAATTCTTACATACGCCTGCAGGACACTTTTTATCAACAACGTGAGCAACATATTCCTCACGGAAGAAGTTAAGTGTTGCAAGCACAGGGTTAGGAGCAGTTTGTCCGAGACCGCAAAGAGAATTTTGCTTGATGTAGTAGCAAAGCTCTTCAAGTCTGTCAACGTCCTCAAGTGTTCCCTTGCCTTCTGTTATTTTATCAAGTAATTCAAGAAGTCTCTTAGTACCTACACGGCAAGGAGTACACTTACCGCAGGATTCATCAACGGTAAATTCAAGGAAGAATTTAGCCATATCAACCATACAGGTATCCTCGTCCATAACGATAAGACCGCCTGAACCCATCATACAACCGATAGCAGTAAGGTTATCGTAGTCAACCTCTGTATCGATAAGAGATGCAGGGATACATCCGCCGGAAGGACCGCCTGTCTGAGCAGCCTTGAACTTCTTACCATTCGGGATACCGCCACCGATATCTTCAATAATGTGGCGAAGTGTAGTACCCATAGGAATTTCAACAAGACCTGTATTGTTAATATTACCGCCCAAAGCAAATACCTTAGTACCCTTTGACTTTTCGGTACCCATAGAAGCGAACCACTCGGGTCCACGAAGTATAATCTGAGGAATGTTAGCAAAGGTTTCAACGTTGTTTTCAACGGTAGGCTTGCCAAACAAGCCTTTAACTGCAGGATAAGGAGGACGGGGTCTCGGCTCACCGCGGTTACCCTCGATAGAGGTCATAAGAGCAGTTTCCTCACCGCAAACGAACGCACCTGCACCCAAACGGATATAAAGATTAAAGTCAAAGCCTGAACCGAAAATATCCTTACCTAAAAGACCGTACTCACGAGCATCGTCTATAGCCTTTTGTAAACGCTTAACTGCGATAGGATACTCAGCACGAACATATACATAACCCTCAGTAGCTCCAATAGCATAACCTGCAATGGTCATAGCCTCAACCAAGCAGTGGGGGTCGCCCTCAAGAACTGAACGGTCCATAAATGCACCGGGGTCACCCTCGTCCGCATTACAAACAACATACTTCTGGTCAGCCTTGTTAGGAGCACACAAAGACCATTTAAAGCCTGTGGGGAATCCGCCGCCGCCACGGCCACGAAGACCTGAATCGGTTACAATCTTGATTACATCCTCAGGAGTCATTTCGGTAAGAACCTTACCGAGTGCCTCGTAACCGTCCATTGCGATATACTCTTCAATGCTTTCAGGGTTAATAACACCGCAGTTACGGAGAACTACACGGTTTTGTGATTTATAGAAAGCTGTATCGTTAAGGGCTACGGTTGCCTTATCAACAACCTCTTCAGCACCTGTATCGCTGTAAACTAAACGCTCAACAATACGTCCCTTTAACAAATGCTCTTCAACGATTTCTTTTACATCATCTGTAGTAACACGGCTGTAGAAGGTGCCGTCGGGATAAACAATAACAACAGGACCTAACGCACAAAGACCGAAACAACCGGTCTGCACAACCTTTACTTCCTCAGAAAGACCGTAGTTTTCGATATTGTCAGCAAATGCCTTTTGAATATCCACACTACCTGAAGAAGTACAACCTGTACCGCCACAAATAAGTACATGTGCACGAATCATAAATTTTTTACCTCCACTAAAATTTATTAGTTAGCGCCGATTGTATACTCTGCTACAACCTTGCCACCCTCAAGATGCTCTTTAACAACGCGTTTTGCCTTGTCGGCATCCATCTTAACATAAGTTACTTTTTCCTTGCCTGCTTCGAAAACCTCAACGATAGGCTCATACTGGCAAAGACCAATACAGCCTGTCTGTGAAACGGTTACTTTAGAAGCAAGACCGCCTTCATTTACAGCCTCAACTATTGTGTTTAAAACAGGACGTGCACCTGCTGCTATACCGCAGGTAGCCATACCTACTACAACACGGATATCTGCACTACCTTCACGAAGAACAACCTTATCCTTCATCTTTTCCTTGATAGCCTTTAACTCTGCTAATGATTTCATAAGTTTTCATCCTTTCTTAATTGATATTGTTCATTTAAATTCTCCCTAATCCAAGAAATTACTTCATAGGTGTTTAGCGGTACATCCTCTAAAACTTCACGAAGCTCTCTTGTATCAAGCGATACTTCTTTTTTATCATTTTTATGGACAAACAAAAAGTCGGTATCAGGATGACCTTGAATTAAGGTTATAATACTTTCGACTACGTCACCTAAAGGCACGCAATCAATATGATTTTTATAAAATACCGCCGTAACCCTTGTTCCGTGGTTATCGGGATATTCAAGATAGTAGCGTGACTCAATACTTAAAGTTCCGCCCGTCATCTCTGCCTCCAGCTTTAAAAGCGGAAGCCCCATTCCTACCTTTCTGGTAGTTCTGGTTGTATAAAACGGATTAGTAACAGATTGGAGTACCTCATCCGTCATACCGGAGCCGTTATCACGAATAATCAAGGTTAGCGTTTCCTCTGCTTCCTCAATAATTATTTCGGTAAGCTTTGCCCCCGCCTTAACGGAATTTTCGGCAATATCCAAAATATTAAGCGAAAGCTCCTTCATAACTTCTCCTTTAAAAAATCAATTACATATTTTCCTACATTTCCTGTATTTAGTCCTTTTGGAAGCAATAGATAATCCTCTGCCTCTTTAATGTCCCATAAAACGTGGGCATCAGAACAAATTACAAGCTTTTGAGGGTTTAACCCGCTTTGTATAGACATTTCATTAAGCTTTTCCCTTAAATGAACCTCTGCACAAGTGAAAACGGGGGTTTTTGGAAAAGCACCCAAAACAGAAATTGCACCGTTTGAATCACGGTCAATATGAGCCGGATAACAGATACCACCAAAGCTTTCTACCAACCTTGGTGCATTATCGAGTGAAATATCAGTAGCTACCGACAAGAGATATTCTTCAGTTCCTACAACATTATCATTGTCATCCATAATAAGCTGTTCACCGAAAATATCTGTTCTGTTTGGAAGCTTCATTCTGTGCTTGTCTAATTCTGCTTCAAAGGCTAATGCCGAGTCAAGGTCAGGAAACAGACAGACTGCGTGAATATCCTCTGCAGTAGTAAGCTCCATACCTGCTATCGGCAAAATACCGTGTCTTTCTGCAGCCTTGAAAAAAGCAGGACAATTTTTGACTGTATTATGGTCAGTAAGTGCCATAATATCAAGTCCGTTAAGCTCCCCCATTCCCGCAATGCTGTCAGGGGTAGACTCATTATCACCGCAAGGAGATAAGCAGGAATGAATATGCAAATCGTAGTAATATTTTTTCATAAGACGTCACTTAATATGACGGACGCTTCATAAGAGGAAAGCTTAGTTGAAATTATATTAATTTCTTTATCCCAAGCCGTTTTTATTACCTCTTCATCTAAGACTACACCCTCTGTTAAAATGATGCAGGCAACATCTGAAAGCGAGGCCACTGCCAAAATATTTATGTTTGACATAATGGTAAGCCAAGCGTCTCCGCTTTGGGCTTTTCCCATAACCCAGCTTAATAAATCGCCGATATACACACCGTCAATAGAACGGGTTCCATCACTTATTACCAAAGGATAAAAGCCATCTATTAAAGATAACTCTTTAACCGTCATTTCGTTTCGCCTCTTTATTTCTTTTTATAAGGCAATCGGAAATATCTGCCTGCTTTTTCACAACATCCTCAGCGAATGCACGGCAATTCGGTGCACCGCAGGAGCCACAATCTATACAGGGAAGCTGTTCACGAAGCTTCTGTATTTCCGCCATCATACGCATTGATTCGTGCATACTGTCGCTAAGCCTTGAAATAGGCTTATAAACCGGCAATTCTTCAAACAAAACCTCTTCAGGCAAGTCATAATCCTTTCCCTTTTCGGGGAAATTTCTTGAAACCGGCAAATACCGTCTCAAATTTTGAAGCCTTGCCTTTGCAATAAAGGGATTTTGAATTGTGAGTACGCCGCCAACACAGCCGCCCGTACAGGCGTTAAGCTCAATAAACTCAAGCTGCGGAATGTTTCCGTTTTCCACTTGGTCTAAAACCTTTATACAATTATCAATGCCGTCAGCCGCCAAATAGCTTTCATTAAATATAGCTGTTGCCTCCCCACCGGAAGAAGCCCAACCAATACCAATCATACCTGAATTTGACAGTGTTTTTATATCCTCGTCCTGCTTCATTGCAGCAATAAGACTGAAATACAAATCATTTACGGCAACCACAACATCCACTTGGCTTTTATAGTCTGCAAAGCCGTTTTTAACATAGCTTGCCTTTGCAGGACAAGGAGAAATAAAGCAAACGCCAATCTCTTCGGGTTTAAGCTCGGGATGCTCCTTTTGTGCCTTTTCACGGGCGAGCATTGCCGCAACCTCCATAGGGGGCAATAAATGAATAATATTATCTGTAAGTGACGGGAAGCGAAGTCCTATAAGTCTTAAAATAGCAGGACACGCCGAGCTTATAACCGGTTTTTTTATGCTTTCATCTTTAAGGTAAGTCCTTGTATAGACAGAAACAAGCTCTGCCGCCGCAGATACCTCGAAAACGTCATCAAAACCGATTTTCAAAAGTCCGTCAAGTACGTAGTCAACATCATCCAAATTATCAAACTGACCGTAAAGCGTAGGAGCCGGAAGTGCTATTTTCCACTTGAATTTATCCATAGCAGAAAGCTTATTGCATTTAGCCTTTTTAGCTCCGTTAGGGCAAACCCTTATACACTCGCCACAATCAATACAGCGTTCGCCGTTTATAACCGCATGATTATTTCTTATTCTTATAGCCTCTGTAGGGCAATGCTTTAGACAGGTAGTGCAGCCGTTACACTTGTCAACATCAAGATAAACCGAATGTTCATATTTATTCATAAATAAAACCTGCCGAAGTATTAATTAATATTAACCCTCATTGTAATAACAGTACCTACACCTACAGTCGATTCTATATTCATATAATCGCTGTAACGCTTCATATTAGGAAGTCCCATTCCGGCACCAAAGCCCAGAGAACGTATGTTGTCGGTAGCAGTGGAAAAGCCCTCCTGCATAGCCTGCTCAACATCCTTAATACCGGGGCCATTATCGGAAAGGATAATTTCAATATAATCCTCACACACGTTTACATCGGCAACACCGCCGCCTGCGTGGATAACCATATTGATTTCGCCCTCATACATAGCGATAGATACTCTTCTTATAATTTCAGGGTTTAAACCCAACTGCCTTAAATTCTTTTTAACACTAACTGAAGCCTTGCCGGCAGATGTGAAATCATCGCCGTCGACCTGAAAGTGAAAATTAAGTAACTCAGACATTTTTTGCCCTGTTTCCTACAAGACCGTTGCTGTACAAAATACCGCAAGCCTCATAGAGACGCTTTTCTGTTGCAAGCAATACAATGCTACTGTCTTTTGCAAGTTCAATCATTTCGGCAGTCGGTAATTTTGAACGAACAAAAACAATACATTTCATATCCATCATTTCGGCGGTGCGTATAACCTGTGAGTTAATAAGACCGGTCATTAAAACCGCTTGGTCCTTAACATAGGCCAAAACATCACTCATCATATCGCTTCCGCAAGCGGAATAAACATGCTCGCCTAATGAATCCTCGCAACAGATAACCTGTGCATTTAGTAATTCTTTAATAGTATTGATTTTCATTTCAACTTCACCTTTAGGGAAGATTTTTGAAGTGGCTTATTTAACAAAGCCGTATTTTTCCAAAATTCCGTCTACATCATCAACAGTAAGACGACCGTAAACCTCTTCATTAACTGTAAGTACGGGAGCTAGTCCGCAAGCACCTATACAACGGCAAGCAGTAAGAGAGAACTTACCGTCAGCAGTACATTCATCAGCACCGATACCTAATCTTTCGCTCAGTTTATCGAACAAGTCACCAGAGCCCTTAACATAACAAGCAGTTCCTAAGCAAACTGAAATGTTATACTCGCCCTTAGGTGACAGTGAGAACTGTGCATAGAAAGTAGCAACACCGTAAACCTTCTCTAGCGGTACATCCATACCGTCTGCAATCATGGTCTGCACTTCAATCGGAAGATAACCGTAAATTTCCTGTGCTTCCTGCATAACAGCCATAAGAAGGCTCTTATCGTGACAGCTTTTTGCAATTACTTCCTTTAGTTTCTTTTCCTGTTCAGCTGTTCCCTTAAACGGGAGATTACTGATTTTCTTTAGCATGAAACCAAATCCTCCTTTAATAAATTGTATGTATGTAGCAAAGGGCATACATATA
>JAZNBP010000018.1:0-20596 GCA_045587085.1 Acutalibacteraceae bacterium
ACCACATTTTTAAAGAAAAATCAATAGAATATAGAATATTTTTAAAATTTTTAGCATAAAAACGAAAAATATATGTTATTTTTTCACAATTATTCCAAATTTTTAGGCTTTTTAAACATATTTTTAAACTTAGCTGCAAAAGAAGAATTTTGAAAATCCGACTTTTTAAAGAAGGCTGTAGCAATTAAAATGGCAAAATATACCAAAGCCGCGATAACTACTGAAATAAGAGTTGTTATGCCACTGTTATGAAAATTGGATATCAACAATGCAGTGAGTGAGGACAACAAAGCTGCAAAAATCGGTTTTAAAAAAACACCCTTTAATGAAACAAAATATCCTTCTTTAATAATAAAAAACATTTGAAAAATAAATAAAATCACATAGAAAAATAGCGTTGTAAATGCACAGGCATATATATTAAGTTTTGAAATGCCGCACAGGGATAGATTTAAAGCAAGCTTTATTAGAGAAGCAAAAATAATAGTTATAAATGCGAATTTGTGTTTACCAAAAGCTTGAATAACACTGACTAAAACAATAGAAAATCCGGCAAATATTACTGTAAAACCGTAAATTGTGAGGATTTTACCACCTACAATAGATGAATCACCCCCGCCAAACAATAACGACATTATCGGCTTTGCAATAACAATAAAGCCACCGGCAATGGGGAAAGTGAAAAGTGAAGTAAAACGTAAAACTGTATTGACGGATTTTATCCTTTTTTTAGGTTCTGTATCCTTAGAAAGAGACGGCATTGCAGTAACAGCTATTGCCATTACAATGGTTAAAAATATGTTAAATACCGTATGTGCCTTGCTTTTAATTCCGTAAAGAATGGTAGGCAAAGAGAAAACATCAGCATTATCTAAAAGTCCTGAAAAAGAAGCTTTGTAAAAATCGGGATTATTTTTAATAGAAAAATCCAAAACCGTTCGCACAGTTAATGTATCTATAAGCGAAATAATACCGCTTGAAAGTGAAGCGATTGCTACGGTAAAGGATAATGAAATTATAGAACGCCTCAAAGCAGTATCAACATTAACTTGTTTTAATTGCAAAGAGATTTCTTTGCCGCCATATTTTCTGTAATGAGAATGTAAATATAGACAAGAAACAAGCGTACCAATAGAAATGCCAAGCAGACAAGCTGCAGCCGCCAGATAAAAATTTTCAGTTTTCTTAATTGTGAAATATGCAAAGCCATAACCTAAAATTAGCTTACCTAATGCCTCTATAAGGCTTGAAACTGCAGCAGGACGCATATTAGCATAGCCTTCAAAATAACCTCTATAATATGATATTGCAGTACAACTAAAGGCAGAAGGCAAAATTGCAAGAAAGCAAAGGAAGGCACTGCTATCATCAACGAAAGCTGACGAAACCGGAAAATATAAAGTAATTAAAAAAAGTATAATTAATGCACAAACTACTTTTAAGAAGCTTTTTGAACATTTGAGCACCTGAACAATTTTTAGCTTGTCCGAATTTTCTTCATATTTCGAGATAAAATGAGAAATAGCAACGGGAAAGCCAGAAATACTTAATGTCGAAAGTGGTAATAACAAATCATAAAATGACGAAAAATATCCAAATCCGAGGTCGCCTAGACAACTGTCTGAAGCAAGCGGAATTTTAAAAAATGCTCCAATCAGTTTTGTAAGAACTGCCGAACCGATAAGCCAAATTGCTCCAAGCTCTAACGACTGACGTTTAATACTATTTTCCATTATTATAAGCTCTTAATTATATTGATGATGCAATCTGACAATGAGGTATCAGCTGTGTTGTTCATCTCTGTATAAGAACTAACGGCATCGTCCCCTGCATCGTCAGAAATTTTACGCAAAGATATAAAAGGTATTCCCGAACGCGAAGCTATATAGGCAATAGCGGCGGTTTCCATATCGCAGGACATAGCACCAAAATTTTCTTTAAAGAAATCGCGGTCTGCAGCATCACAAATGAAACGGTCACCTGAAAGGGACATGCCAACCTTAATATTAGAAATTGTTTTTAAAACCAAATCAATAATTTCTGTTTTTACATCGTAGACATATTCCTGCAACGGCTTTTCGCAAGGCTTATATCCAATTCCTGTAAGGTCAAAATCGTGCTCCATAAAACGGTTACAGAGCATTACCTCTCCCCTTTTTATACCTGAAATTCCGCCCGATAAACCGTAATTCATTATATAATCACAGCCCATATCCGCAAGATGAGCTGCAGCTGCTGTTGCATTCACTTTACCTATACCGCAAAGAATTGAAATAACAGAAGCGTCACCGCTTTTTGCAGAAAGCGTAAACTTATGTCCTTTTCTGCCGAGATAACTATAATTTTCAAATTCACCCTTTTCAATAAATGCTTCCAAGGGCTTGTACTCTTCAACGTCTGCGACAATAATGCCTATTTTTAAATTATTCAACGTCATCACCGTTTTCCTTAACTTTTTCACCGCATATACTGCAAAAAATTGAGTTTTCATCTATTTCAGCACCGCATTTTTGGCAGCTGGGATTGTTTTTTACAGAGTTAATTTCTTCTTTTATAGCTTTAATTTCAGCGTTTTTTGAAGCAATGCTGTCAACTAAACCGGCTATAGTTTCATCCTCAATCTGAGAGTTCTTAATCTGCTTATAATAAATGAAACCAAGTCTTTGCAAATCCTTGTTGCGATTGTTTTCAAGGGTGAGTATATTGTATTTTAACTTTTGAACATTGTAAACCTCTGCAGTTTTCTTTTTAGTGATTTCAAATGCTTCCTTTGTTTTGTTTAATGCATTATCAAAAAAATCCATAAAATAGCCTCCTAAAATTTATTATAAAACTCTTTGACACCTGATTTTCTTTGCAAAATCACATCAAAGTCATTTATATATTCGTATGGATATTTAAAGTTGAATATTCTTGAAATATTAGTAGCGTTAGGTTCTCTAAGCTTTGTTACCGCCGAAGCTCCACACGCAAGAATTGTGTGAGTTTCATCCATAATATATACATTATAATAGCTTTCAAATCCTGACTTTGAGTAGCCTACATTTTCAAGATTTCCAACCGTTTTACTTTGCCTATACATATAATAAGGCATAATGTTTGCTTTTGTCAATTCGTCATAAGCAAAATTCACCATATCGGTTGCAATACTTCCCATTTGAAGCTCAGGGAAAAGAGATTTAACATTAAGAGTAGACGAACGCTTCATTGAAAGCGAATGAACTGTAACACTTTCGGGCGAGAGGTCTAAAATCTTGTGAATTGTATCTTTAAAGCTTTCTAGTGTATCAGTAGGAAGTCCTGCGATTAAATCCATATTAATGTTATTGTGACCGCATTTTCTTGCCAGATTAAAAGCTTTTACTGTATCCTCTGCGGTATGACGTCTGCCAATAGTCTTTAAAACGCTGTCATTCATAGTCTGCGGATTAATGCTAATTCTGGTAGCACCCAATTCTTTAATAACAAGCAGTTTATCCTTTGTTATGGTATCGGGTCTGCCGGCTTCTACAGTATATTCAAGCAAATCACTAAAATCAAAGTTCTTACTTACAACAGTCATTAACTGTTTTAACTGCTCTGCTGACAACGTAGTCGGTGTGCCACCGCCGATATATACGGTTTTAAGCGAAAGCTTTAGCTCTCTTGCTATGTCGGCAGTTACCTTAATTTCCTCGCAAAGCTTTTCAAGATATACAGGAATAAGCCTTTTTGCCGACTCTACAGAATGTGAAACAAAGGAGCAATAGCTACATCTTGATGGACAAAAAGGAATTGAAATATAAAGACTAAAAGAATTAGAGTCCGATAAATCAATAATTTTCTTTTCCGAAATATTAGTTTGCTTACAAAGCTGTAATTTAGAATCTGAAACCTTTAAGGTGTTTTTTAAATAATCCTCAGCTTTGTCTGCACCCATTTCCGATATAAGTCTTGAATAAAGCTTTGCAGGACGAACGCCTGTAAGCATTCCCCATTCAGGCTTATAATGAGTGATTTCAGTAAAACAGGAAAATAAAGCGGAAGCTAGTCGTAATTCTTGCTCTTTTGGGTCGTTAGCGTTAGAAATTATTTCAGTATATGATACTGATTTATTCTCAATAACTACCTTTGCCATTGCGATATTTTCTCGTATTTCGGTCGAAATAGTGTTATCCTCTAAAATATCAATATCATAGTATTCAAGCTTTTCAAAAGGCAAAAACAACCTGATTAGCTTTTCAATTTCATATCTAAATGAATGATTAATTAAACATAGCTTCATAATTACCGTCCGTAATATTCCTTTTCATTACCTATAGTAGTAGCTACACCGTGTCCCGAATAAACTACTGTTTCAGGCGGTAGCGTGTTAAAAAGCAGACAGAGAGAATTAAAAATTTCCCGACGGTTACCACCGTGAAAAGCAGTATTACCAAAAGAATGGTAAAATAGAATATCACCCGAAAATAACACATCGTTTATAAGATAACAAACACCGCCTATAGTATGCCCTTTTGTAAGAATAACCTTAATTTCAAGGTCGCCGATATTAATTACATCACCGTCACGAAGGAGTATATCTGCAGAAAATGGTTCGGTAAATATATTAAAAGTTGCTCCCTCGTTAATAACGGGGTCAGATAGTGCAGGGTTGTCAAGCTCACCTATTCCTACCTTTATACCCGTCTCGCGTTGCAGACGAGCACCGTCGCCAATATGGTCAAAATGTGCGTGAGTAATAAGAATAAGCCGTTCTTTATCGGAATTTTCCTCTAAAAAGGTTTTTACCTTATCGCTTTTTATGGCAGGGTCAATTACAACTGCCGCACGTGAAGTAGAAATTAAATAACAATTCGTGCCGTTTAAATCAAGAGTTTCTATTTTCATTTTTTGTTCCAAATATCAGTATCAAAAATAATTGTTACCGGTCCGTCATTTAAAAGGCTAACCTTCATATCGCCACCAAAAACACCACGAGCTACCTTTTTGACGCCGAATTCCTGTAGCTTATTGCAATAATGCTCGTACATTTCGTTAGCCATAACAGGCTCCATAGCGTTTATGAACGAAGGTCTGTTCCCTTTTTTTACATCAGCCAAAAGGGTAAATTGCGAAATTGCAAGAATTTCACCTTCAACATCAAGTACCGACAAATTCATTTTGTCATTTTCATCGCAAAAAACCCTTAAATTTGCGGTTTTCTTAGCCAAAAGCTCGGCATCGGCAAGAGTATCACCCTCAGCTGCACCGAAAAGCACCATATAACCATTTTTACATTCGCCGACTACCTTGCCGTCAACCTCAACAGAAGCGTATGCTACACGCTGAATTACTGCCTTCATTACTGATTAATCCTTTCTATAGAAAAAGCACCTTCAATTTTTTCAAGCCTTGCAATAATGCTTCTTAAATGCTCAACACTTTCTGCACTAATAGTTACAATTACAGTACAGTTACCGTCCTTCATTTCACGGGCATTAATGCTGTGAATGGGAACACGCATATTGTTAATTGCATTCATAACATCAATTACAATACCGTCACGGTTGATAAACATACCCTGAATGGTTGTTGTAAAGGCTTCAGTACGCTTGTTACCCCAAGAAGCTGCAATCCAACGGTCAGGCTCGGCAGTATTTTTAATATCACGCGGGACATTATTGCAATCCCTTTTGTGAATAGATACACCGTGACCTCTTGTAATAAAACCTATTATTTCGTCGCCCGGTAACGGAGCACAGCATTTAGAAAGCTTAATTAAGCAATTATCGATTCCTTCAACAATAACACCATCTGAGGATTTAACAACCTTGCTCTCGTTAATAGGTACAATTTGAGGAGCTTTTTTAACAGTTTGTCGCTTGTTGAAATCGTCCTTTACACGCGGAATAATTTTTGAAAGCAGAATTCCACCGTAACCGATTGCAGCATAAAATTCCTCAGAATTCGGGAACTTGTTGCGTTTTGCAAAATCCTCAATATATTCTGTATATTCCTCGTCAGAAAACTTAATATCATTACGTCTTAATTCGCGTTCAAAATCAAGCTTGCCTGCGGCGATATTTTCATTTCTCTTTTCCTTTTTAAACCATGAACGTATTTTTGCTTTTGCCGAGGATGTAACAGCAATATTAAGCCAATCACGGCTAGGACCGTGTCCTGACTGATTAGTGGTGAGAATATCAATAACCTCACCCGTCTTAATCTCGTGATTAATAGGTACTATTTTACCGTCAACCTTAGCACCGACCATACGTATACCTACAGCCGAGTGAATAGCAAATGCAAAGTCAACAACAGTTGCACCGACGGGTAAGTTAATAACATCGCCCTTAGGAGTAACAGCAAAAACGTCCTCCTGAGAAAGGTCAACCTTAATACTTCTTACAATATCGGTAGCATCGTCAGAATTGTTCTGACTGTCTAGAATTTGTCGTATCCAAGCGAGGCGGTCTTCAAGGTTTTTATCGTTAGAATTTATACCCTCTTTATATTTCCAATGTGCCGCAATACCGAATTCTGCGGTATGGTGCATATCAAAGGTTCTGATTTGTATTTCAAACGGAAGCCCTGCTCTGCCGATAACAGTGGTATGAAGCGACTGATACATATTAGGCTTCGGAGTAGAGATATAATCCTTAAACCTGTTAGGAATAGGTCTGAACATATCGTGAACAATACCTAAAATATTGTAGCAATCGGCAACCGTATCGGTAATAATACGAATAGCATAAATATCGTAAATCTCGTCAAAATCCTTGCCTTGAACATACATTTTACGGTAGATGCCGTGTATAGATTTAACTCTGCCCTGAAAAGCAAGACGAATATTCGGCATATCAATTTTAAGGCGTTCTTGAATATTTGTTTGAATTTCCTCTAAAATCTTTTCTCTTTCCTTTTCGTGCGAGGAAAGGGATTTTTCAATTTCTGAATAAGCTACAGGGTCAAGGTGCTTAATACTTAAATCCTCAAGCTCCTCTTTTACCGGTCTGATACCAAGTCTGTGAGCAATAGGAGCATAAACCTCCAAGGTTTCTACAGATTTATCTCTCTGCTTTTGAGGGGTCATAGCGTCCAAGGTACGCATATTATGAAGCCTGTCAGCAAGCTTTATAATAATTACCCTGATATCCTGTCCCATTGCAATCAGCATTTTTCTGAGGCTTTCTGCCTGCTGTTGTTCTTTAGTAGAAAAATTAAGTCTGCCAATCTTGGTAACACCGTCTACAAGCAAAGCCACCTCGGGACCAAATTTTTTCGTTATATCCTCTAAGGTTGTATCAGTATCCTCAACAACATCGTGCAAAAGTGCCGCCGCAATAGACTGAGTATCCATTCCAAGCGATACAATTATCTTTGCAACATTAAAGGGATGAATATAGTAATCCTCATCGGTTTGACGCTTTTGTCCCTCGTGTGCAGTCACGCATAGCTCAAAAGCACGTTTAACCATATCATAGTCATAGCCTGTTCCGTAGCTTTCCATTAAAGCCTTTAACTCATTATAGTCGTTAATATGTTTTTCAAGCATTAGACATCCCCCTTTCTGTTAATGTTTTAAAGGTAACTGAATTTAGCAAATCCGTTTTTACATTATTGTTTACAGCGGATAAAAGACCATTATTTTCTGTGATAAGACCAAGCTCTAATAGGGTTTTAACAGCAACTGCTGTTTTACCGAAGCCTATATCTTTTAGAAAAATGTATTTAACCCTATCCTCTAAAATCGGCTTTTCGGTTATTTTTTTATAAATAGAACCAACCTCGGCTCTTGTAGGCAAAATCGCAAGCGGGTTACATTCCTTACCTGAAAAGAAGTTGTTATACTCTGATACCGAAGCAAATATACTGTCATCGTCACAACCCGAAATGCGAATTCCCTTAATCTGAACTGAAACAGTATATTCGTCCGCATAAAAATTAGGCTCAACAGTAACGGCTAAGTCTAAAATATCGCCCACTTCAAAGCAAAAGCTGTTAGCAGAAACAGAGAATAAAACTGCTTGAAATGAATTTTTATCCTTAGAAAATAAAAGTCTTAAATGCTTATTATTAGCCATTGGAGTAATTCTTTCGAGTTTAACACCAAATACACCGAAAACAGGCACAGAATTGCCTGCGCCAAAAGGCTCTAACACTTTTAAAGCAAAGGCTAAATCAAGGGACAGTGCCTGTGGATTTAGCTTTAAATCAAGCTTTAAAACAGGCGGAACATAACTTAAAGTGTCTGCATAATCATTTATCATTTTACGAAAAGCTTCCACATTTTTGGTCTCAAGCGACATTCCTGCCGCACCCTCGTGTCCGCCGAATTTTAGCAGACATTCTTCGCAATAAGCTATTGCGTCAAATATATTGAAGCCCTCTATACTTCTTGCCGAGCCGTGTGCTAAATCACCGTCAGAGGATAATAAAACAACAGGGGCACCGTAGCGGTCAGAAATACGTGCAGCAGTTATACCTACAACACCGTGATGCCAATTTTCACCGCAAACTACAATTACGCGATCATATTTTAAATTTTCTTTTTCAATAATTTCAACCGCTTCTGCATAAATTTGCTTTTCGGTTAGCTGACGGCGTTGATTTTCGTCATCAATTTCATTTGCAAGCTTTAAAGCATCTAACATATTTTTAGAGAGAAGCAGTTCTACAGCACGTCTTGCACTGCCCATTCTGCCCGCCGCATTAATACGAGGACAAATGGAAAAAGCTATTTTTTGTGAATTTAAATCCTTGCGTTTTACAGCCGCCGCATTCAAAAGTGCCGAAAGGCCTATATTCGGGCTTGCCTCAAGCTTTTCTATACCGATTTTTACAATGCTTCGGTTTTCGAGAGTTAAAGGCATTACGTCAGCAATGATTGCTACTGCCAAGATATCCGCAAAGTAATATATTAACTCCTCAGGCTCCTTATCCTCTAAAACACAAATCAGCCTGAAAGCAACCTCAGCACCGCAAATTTGCTTGAATTCAGATGGACAATCCTTTCTGTAAGGGTCAACAACTGCAGATGCAGAGGGCAGTTTATCTTTCGGTAAATGGTGGTCGGTTACTACCACATCAATACCAAGACTTGAAGCCAACGCGATTTCATCAATACCGGCAATTCCGTTATCAACAGTAATTATAAGCTTTACACCTTGGGTTTCTAAATATCTTACTGCATCGGAATTAATACCATACCCCTCTGTAAATCGGTCAGGAATATAGTATATAAAGTCTGCACCATTAGCACTTAAATATTCACATAAAAGCGCAGTTGCACACACACCGTCACAATCGTAATCGCCGAAAATGGCAATTTTTTTGTTATCATTAATAGCTTGCTTTATAATCTCAGCAGCTTTTTCTATATCTGCCATTTCACGAGGGTCGGTAAAATATGGTTCATCAGATAAAAATTGCTCTAATTCGCAATAATCAGTATATCCGCGTGCTGAAGCAATCAAAGCAATTATTGGATCAATATCACACTCGGCACTTAAATCTTTTGCCAATTCTTTATCATAATTTGACACAATCCACTTTTTAAAGCCCATATTTTACACCTCCGTCATTTTATATATACTTATCCAATTTATCTATTAATAATACCACTTTATGTCATAATTTGCAATGTTTTTATCATAAAAAACCCACTTTTTTAAAAAACAATCTGCTTTTTCTTTAAAAGCAAATAAAAAACCTAAAATTTCCTCTAAAAACGATAAGTGTGATTGACAAAAAGTAAGGTTTAGAGTATAATTAATAGGTTAAATTTTATCTATAAGGATGTAGTTAAAAATGAAATGGACTTCACTTAACGAACTAAGAGAGAAATACCTACAGTTTTTCGAAAGTAAGGAACATTTAAGACTTAACAGTTTTTCACTTGTTCCCAATAACGATAAGTCGCTTTTGCTTATAAATTCGGGTATGGCTCCTATGAAAAAATACTTCACAGGTGAGGTTACTCCTCCCAAAAACCGTGTTACCACCTGTCAGAAATGTATCCGCACGCCCGACCTTGAGCGTGTTGGTATTACTGCACGTCACGGTACATTTTTTGAAATGCTTGGTAATTTTTCTTTTGGAGACTATTTTAAGGAGCAGGCTATTGCTTGGGCTTGGGAATTCTTAACCGAAACCTTAGAAATTCCGGCTAGTAGACTATGGCCCTCGGTTTATGAAGAGGATGACGAAGCTTACGCTATTTGGCGTGATAAAATCGGTGTTCCTGCTGAGCATATCGTAAATCTTGGCAAGGCTGATAATTTCTGGGAGCACGGCACAGGTCCTTGCGGTCCTTGTAGCGAGATTTACTTTGACCGCGGCGAAAAATACGGATGTAGCTCACCTGATTGCAAGCCCGGTTGCGATTGTGACAGATATATGGAAATCTGGAACAATGTATTCTCTCAATTCAATAATATGGGTGACGGTACTTATACAGAGCTTGAGCATAAGAATATTGATACCGGTATGGGTCTAGAGCGTCTTGCTTGCATAATGCAGGATGTTGACAATATGTTTGAGGTTGACACTATACGCAATATTCTTGACAAGGTTTGTTTCATTTCAGGCAAAACCTACGGTGCCGACAATAAAACCGATATTTCCATTCGTGCTATCACCGACCACGCTCGTGCCGCTACATTTATGATAAGTGACGGTATTATCCCCTCTAACGAAGGCAGAGGCTATGTACTACGCCGTATAATCCGTCGTGCAGTTCGCCACGGCAAGCTTATCGGTATTAACCGTCCCTTCTTTATAGGTCTTTGCGAGGTTGTTATAAACGAAAACAAGTCAGGCTATCCTGAACTTATTGAAAAGAAGGAGCTTATAACAAAGGTTATAACTAACGAAGAAGCATCCTTTAACAAGACCATTGACCAAGGTCTTTCCATGCTTGAAGCTTTAACTAAAAACGGCTCAACTCTTTCAGGTGAGGATGCATTCAAGCTATATGATACCTACGGCTTCCCTATTGACCTTACAGTTGATATTTTAGCCGAAAAGAATATGACAGTTGATACCGACCGTTTTAAAGAGCTTATGAATGAGCAACGCGAAAAGGCACGTAATGCACGTAAAGCTTCTGACGGAGAAAGCTGGAAAAGTGACGGTATTACATTCGAAAACGTACCTGCAACTAACTTTGTAGGCTATACGGACGAAACTGCGACTGCTACTGTTCTTGATATTATTGCCGAGGGCGAGCACGTTGCTAGTATCAGCGAAGGTGCAAATGCAGTAATTGTACTTGATACCACTGTTCTTTATGGTGAAGGTGGCGGTCAGGTTGGCGATACAGGTTCACTTTCCAATGACCAAGCTTTATTTACAGTAACTGATACCAAGAAAACTGTTGACGGGATATTCACACATTTCGGCAAACTTGAAAAAGGCAGTATTTCAGTTGGTGATACTATTAATTCTTCCTACAATGTTGAGCGCAGAGTTGCAATTAAACGCAATCATACTGCAGCACACCTTTTGCAGGCAGGTCTCAGAAATATTCTTGGCACTCACGTCGAGCAGGCAGGTCAGCTCGTAAACGATAAAACAGTTCGTTTCGACTTTACACACTTCTCTGCCCTGTCGCCTGATGAGATTTTAAAGGTTGAGCAATTTGTTAATACCGCTATATTAAACGGTATAGAAATTCTAAACACCGAAATGCCTATAGATGAGGCTAAAAAGCTTGGTGCAATGGCCTTATTCGGTGAAAAGTACGGCGATGTTGTACGTGTTGTAAAAGCCGGCGATACTTCGGTTGAGCTTTGTGGCGGTACACACGTCGACAATACCGCAAAATTAGGTCTTTTCCGCATTGTATCTGAAGCTAGTGTTGCAGCAGGTGTAAGACGTATCGAAGCAGTAACCGGTTTTGAGGTTATGAATTTAATCTATAAAAATGCTGAGCTTTTAAGCACTACTGCCTCTACAATTAAAGCACAAAATGTAAATGATATTAAGATGCGTGCAGAAAACATAATGTTAGAGCTTAAAGAAACAAAGCAAGCTTTAGAAAAGCTTGAAACAAAGCTTGCCGGTTCAAAGCTTGATGATATTTTGAAAAATTCAAAGACAGTTGGTGCATTCAAGGTTGTAACTGCACGTCTTGACAATACCCCCGCTGATGAATTACGCAAAATGACCGATACTGTAAAAGCAAACAATCCTGATACTGTAATTGTTCTAGCCGCAGTAAACGGTGAAAAGCTTACAATTTGTGCTGCTTGTGGCAAGGATGCTGTTTCAAACGGTGCACACGCCGGCAATCTCGTACGTGAAATTGCTAAGATTTGCGGTGGTAACGGCGGTGGCAAGCCCGATAGTGCAATGGCAGGCGGTAAGGATGTATCAAAGCTTGACGAGGCTTTATCGGCTGTATTGGATTTAGTTAAATGATTATTTGGGTAATTTTATGAAAATAAAATTTTTAGGAACCGCCGCTGCAGAAGCCTTCCCTGCTTTTTTCTGCGCTTGTGACAACTGTAATAAGGCCCGAAAATCAGGCGGTAAAAACATTCGCTCTCGTTCACAAGCAATTATTAATGATGATTTACTGATTGATTTTCCGCCGGATAGCTATTATCACTTTGAAAGATTTAATATCGATACTTTAAAAATCAAAAGTTGTCTAATTACTCACTCACATTGTGACCATTTTTATATTTTCGATACTAACGTTTCTTTAAATGGTGCTTCACATCCGCCAAAGGATTGGCACGGATTTACACTTTGCGGAAGCCAGGATTTAGAACCTCACCTTCAGTACATTCTTACTACTAACAAAGGCTTTTTTAACTACAATAAAATTGAACCTTTTAAGCCTTTTAATACCGCAGGCTACACAGTAACAGCATTAAAGGCTCTGCATGCAACAGAAAACCCTTATATTTATATTGTCGAAAAAGATGGAAAAACTATTCTTTATGCGCATGATACAGATATTATACCCGACGATAGTATGAATTATATAAGGGAAAACCAGTTTAAATTTGACCTTGTTTCTATGGATTGTACCGAAGGCGCATTTGAAAAAATACCTTATGTCGGTCATATGTGCTTAGGAAGTAACCTAAAGCTAAAAGAAAAGTTGCTAAATATAGACGCTATCGACGATAAAACAATTCTTGTTCTTAATCATTTTTCGCATAACGGCTTAAATGCCACATATGATGATTTTGCTCCCGTTGCCGCAAAAGAAGGCTTTTTAACCTCTTATGACGGTATGGAAATTGAAATTTAGAGGTGTTAAATATGGCAGATTGTTTATTTTGTAAAATAGTTGCCGGTGAAATTCCGAGCACAAAGGTTTACGAGGATGATTACATCTATGCTTTCAAAGACATTGACCCACAGGCACCCTTCCACGCAATAGTTATTCCAAAAGAGCATATTGGCTCTGCCGATGAAGTTACATCCGAAAACAGTTTACTAATTGCCAAGGTTTTTGAGGCTATTGCAAAAATCGCAAAGCAGGAAAATTTAGAAAACGGATACCGAGTAGTTAATAACTGCGGTGAGGACGGCGGTCAGACTGTTCATCATATTCATTTTCATTTGTTAGCCCGCAGAAATTTAGCTTGGCCACCCGGCTGATTAAAGGAGTGTTTTATATGGCAGAATATTATTCAATGAAAATTGCAGGTCTTGAACGTAACCTTGAGAAATTTCCCGTTAATGAGCATTTAGATATTGCCGCTTTTATTATATTCGGTGATGTTGAGCTTACAATCAAGGGTTGCGAGGAATTACTCAAAAAGGTTCCCGAATTTGATGTAATACTCACCCCTGAAGCCAAGAGCATACCTATGGCTTATGAAATGGCAAGACAGTCAGACAAGCCATACATAATTGCTCGCAAAGGTGTTAAGGTTTATATGAGAAACCCGTTAGAAGTAAGCGTTACCTCTATAACTACCAAAAATGAGCAAAAGCTTTACCTCGGAGAAACTGAGGTAAATATGCTAAAAAGTAAAAAGGTACTTATTATCGACGATGTTGTAAGCACCGGAGAATCACTTGCTGCAGTCAGGGAATTAGTTAAAAAAGCAGGCGGTATTGAAGCTGCAACCTGTTGCTTCTTAGCCGAGGGTGACGCCGCTGAGCGTGACGATATAATTTTTCTTGAAAAGCTACCACTATTTTTCAAATAATATAAAAAACGGAGCGTTTGCTCCGTTTTTTTAATATGCTAAATAATCTTTTCTTACATATCCTACATTTGATAAATAACCGACTACTGCCCAATCTCCGATTACGGCATAAACTGTAACCTCGCTACCGTTTGGAATAGAGCCGATTACAGGCGAAGCAAGACTTGGTCCGTATCTCAAATTGAGATTGCTACCCTTTGTAGCTACTGTTGCTGTGAAAATATTTTGAGGTGTATTAAAGGGAATTCCAAAATATTCTGTTAAAGAATATACTAGATTTGCCGCAATGGCTTCTATGTTATTTCTTATCCAATCGGCATCCTCTTTATTGTCGTGGTATGCAATTTCAATTAAAACACCGGGTGCTTTAACCCGACGCACCTCACCTAGTGAGGTAGTAGGAATTGTACGCACATTTTCAGGAATTGGATATATCAGTTTTAAGTTTTTTGCGGCTATTTCAGCAAAGCGTTTTCCTCTCTCACTTGTGGGATAATAATATACTTCACTTCCTCGTCTTGAACCGTCGCCCGTACCTGTTGCGTTTGAATGTAAGGCTAAATGTAAATCGTAATAACCGCTATTGGATGCGGCTATTGAGGACGCAGCCGTCATATCGGGTGTATTTCGCGTAAATCTTATACCGCTTGCTGCTAAGTAGGGCTCCATAGCGTCAGCAACAAGATTCATGTACTGTTCCTCGTTTCCCCCTCCGTTATAAGGATTAAACTCTTGGGTGGACGGACTTAAATATATTATAGGCATAAAAAAATCCTTTCTGCAATAATGCTTTTACATAACATTATATGTGCAGAAAGGGTTTTTTGATTACTTAATTTCAAGTGCCTTTGCTTCTTTTTCAACAACCGATAAAAACCAACAGTAGAGAGCTTCGCCAAGTTCTTGGAAAATCGGGTCCCCGTCGTGAGAGCACAGCATAGCAAAGGTTTGACCTATGCGTCGCTCAACCTCTCCGCCTCTGCGGAATGCAAGGTAATAAAAAGAAAATGCACCCGTATCCTCGCTAGTCTTATAAATGGCAGGCTCCAATCTTTTGATTGTATCAATAAAGCTTTTTTGAGCAATACCAACTATTGTATCATCGTCAGAAAACTGTTCAAAGCCGACCGTTGCGGTGAAGGACAAAAGCATTCTTCTATGAATAAGCATTTCAAAATTTGTTTCATCAATGGAAGAATTACCCGATTGCTGTGCATCCTCAATAAATTGAAGAGCAACAGTTTTACCCCAAGATTTTGCACGGGATATGGTTAGCTTATCAAGAGACTGCTCACCCATTGCAATTTCACGGTTTTTCTTAATATCAAGAGACGGCTTGTCCCCTGCAATTTTAATATCATTATCAGAATGCAATTACTATCACCTCGTATTTTAAATTTACAAAAATTATAGAGATTTTAACGCCTTAGCTAATTGGTCGGGACAAGAAGTTGACTTAAAACCACATTTTATACCCTCTAAACGCTCAATAACCTCACCGACAGGCATTCCCTTTACCAGGGCGGATATCCCTTGAGTATTGCCTGCACAACCGCCAACAAACTTTACATTTTTTACAATGCCGTCCTCAACGTCTATAATTATGTTGCGTGAACAAACTCCATTAGTTTTATATGAAATTTCCATTGAATATATACCTACTTATTTATCCTTAAATCTGTTACTACGTACAGGATGACGAAGCTTGCGAAGAGCTTTAGCCTCAATCTGACGAATTCTTTCTCTTGTTACGTTAAACTCAGCACCAACCTCTTCAAGTGTGTGGCATCTGCCGTCTTGGAGACCAAAACGAAGTCTTATAACCGATTCTTCACGTGGTGTAAGTGTTTTTAAAACACCGTCAATATCCTCGTTAGTAATGGTTTTAAGTGCAGCCTCGTCGGGAGCTAAAGCATCCTCATCACGTATGAAATCCATAAGGCGTGAATCCTCCTCAGGACCAATAGGAGTTTCCATAGAAACAGGCTCCTGAGCAACACGCATTATCTCTCTTACTCTGTCAACAGGTAAATCCATTTTTTCGGCAATTTGCTCCTCGCTGGGTTCAATACCATTTTCGTGTAAAAGCTGACTTTGTACCTTCTTTAAACGGTTAATCGTTTCAACCATATGAACAGGAATACGAATTGTCCTTGCTTGGTCGGCAATAGCACGGGTAATGGCTTGTCTAATCCACCAAGTAGCATAGGTAGAAAATTTAAATCCCTTTGTATAATCGAACTTGTCAACAGCTTTGATAAGACCAACGTTACCCTCTTGAATAAGGTCAAGGAAATACATACCTCTGCCAACATACTTTTTAGCAATACTTACAACAAGACGAAGGTTTGCTTCAGTCAGACGCTGTTTTGCATAGCTGTCACCTTCGGTAATTTTAACTGCAAGCTCGATTTCCTCTTCACTTGAAAGAAGCGGAACTCTGCCTATCTCACGCAAATAAACCTTAACAGGGTCATCAAGCGAAATATTGTCAAAAGAAATGTCTTCCTCGCTTAATTTGTCAACATCCATTTCCTCGAACTTTAAATCGTCGTCGGTAGGCTCCTCGTCAAAATCAAGCTCCAAAATAGGCGGTTCGGAAAACAGCTCATTCAAATCATCAGGAGCATTTTCAATGTCATCAAGGGTTAAGTTCTTTTCATCCTTGATTATTTCCTCGTTTAGTAAATCCTCTTTGTTATTTTCCATAGCTTTAATTACCTTTCTTTTTATCTATTATATTTTGAAGGCTAGCCGCCCAATCCTCACTTGATACTTGAGTATCAGAAATATTATTAAGGCGTTCATTCTCCTCTAATATTACCGAAATGCAATCATTTAATACGGTTTTTGCGTTATTACTCGCTTTTTCGCTATTTTGTAGTGATACTAAATAGCCGAGCTCGGCGGGTAAAAGCTTCTCCGCAAAAGCAGAAATTTCAAGCATTCTGCCCTCTTTTAAAATACTTAAAATCATTTCATAAATGCGTCTGTTAAGCGGTGTAACGAATTTTTCAGCGGGCATTTTGTCCGCTATGTCACTGTAAAAATCAGGATGCTGCAAAATTACTGCAATAAGTGTTTCCTCTGCAGCACATGCCTTTGGTGACATTCGTCGGTCAGGATTAATATCATCTCTTGCACTCTTGGGTCTTACAGCATCGGCAATTTCTGCTTTTTTGCGTGTTTTATAGTTTTTACGCCTTAGCTCCTCTACCTTAGCAGTAAGTGCAGTTCGTGATACTCCATATTTTTCGCAAAGTCTACCAATATAAATATCACGTGTCATCACATCGTAAACCGACGCAATAACCTCTGCCGCTTTTGAAAGATATTTAAGTCTTCCGTCATCGCTGTCAAGATTAATATCATTTGCAGCTGTTAGAAGCTTATATTCTATATCGCTGACTGCTCCTTCAAGCAAAGCCTTAAATCTTTCAGGACCGTTTTTTCTTATATAATCATCAGGGTCCTTGCCGTCCGGAATGACAACCACACGAACATTAAGTCCTGTGCTTTCAAGTAGCTCAGCATCCCTTTTAAGTGCTTTTTGACCTGCGGCATCAGCATCAAGCATTAAAACAATTTCTTTAGTATAACGTGAAATCAAATTTGCCTGCTCTTTAGTAAAAGCAGTACCAAGCGGTGCCACCGCATTTGTAAAGCCTGCCTGATGCAGAGAAATAACATCCATATTTCCTTCAACTAAAATTATTCTGTCTGCACAGTTAAGCTTGGCAAAATTAATTCCAAAAAGATTTTCACTCTTTTTATAAACAGGCGTATCAGATGTATTTACATACTTTCCGCCTTTTTTTTCGTTTTCGGGGGTTGCTCTGCCACTAAAACCTATAACATTACCTCTTATATTAATAATTGGGAACATATAACGCTTTCTAAAACGGTCATAGTAGCTACCCCTCTCGCTCTTACCAATAACATTAGCAGTAAGCATATCCGAAATAGAAAAGCCCTTTGATTTGAGATGATTTATAAGTGCATCCCAAGTATCAGGTGCGGCACCAAGACCAAAATGCTTAATAGTTTTTAAAGTAAGTCCGCGAGATAGGTAATAATCAAGTGCCCACTTGCCCTCAGGCGACATAAGATAGTTATGAAAAAAGCGCGCCGTTTCTTTATTTATATCCAAAACGGTATTTTTAACTCTTGTCATAGAATCATCATATCCGTCCTGCGGGAGTGCTATGCCCGATTTTTCGGCAAGCAACTTTACAGACTCGATGTAATCAAGATTTTCTAAAAGACCGGTAAAGGTAAAAACGTCGCCGCCAACACCACAACCAAAGCAATAAAACGAGCCTGATTCGGGATAAACCGTAAAGGAAGGAGTTTTTTCACTGTGGAAAGGACAAAGACCGATTAAATTTTTACCTCTGCGTTTTAAATTAACATATTGTGAAATGGTAGTCTCAATTTCATTTCTATACTTGATTTCACTAATAATATCGTCAGGTATCGCCAAAATGTCCCCTCCTTTTGATTATTTTTTAGAATTTAAATTTTCCAAGCCTTTGGTATATAAATATCGGAATAAACACTGATTGCATAATGGTCGGTCATACCGGCAATATAGTCAGCAACGGCACGTGTTTTCCCTTCGGCTTCTGCAATTTTTATATACTCATCAGGGAGTTTATTAATATTCTTTATGTAATGGCTATATAGCCCCTCTACAAGCCCTAAAACCTTAGTCTCTTCAGACTTTGCAACAGGATTTTTATATACTGCCTCAAACAAAAATGAGTGAAGCATATTATAGTACTTTTCGGTTTCTAAGTCCATTTTAATATCTGTATCACTGTTTGTAACAATTGAATTCACAAGACAGGTAATACGCTTACTTTTCGATTCCCCAAGATATTCGGTAATATCTTTCGGTATGTCGTTATTAGATATAACGCCGGCTCTTATGGCATCATCAATATCGTGATTAATATAAGCAATGCGGTCTGCAAGACGTACAACCCTGCCCTCAAGGGTTTTTGCCCAATCACCACAGGTATGATTGGCAATACCGTCAAGCACTTCATAAGTTAAATTAAGTCCTTTTCCTGACTTTTCAAGCTTTTCGCAAACTCTAACACTTTGTTCATAATGGGTAAATGAAAAATCCGCCAAATCATTAATTGCACGCTCACCCGCGTGGCCAAAAGGAGTATGTCCTAAATCGTGACCTAAGGCAATAGCTTCGGTCAAATCCTCATTAAGAAACAATGAACGGGATATGGTTCTTGCTATTTGAGATACCTCAAGCGTGTGTGTAAGTCGGGTTCTGTAATGGTCGGATTCGGGAGATAAAAACACTTGGGTTTTATGCTTTAGTCTTCTGAAAGCTCGGCAGTGTATAATGCGGTCTCTGTCCCTTTGGAAATCGGTTCTAAGCTCGCAAATAGGCTCAATGTTTTTTCTGCCTTGCGAATTTGATGATAGCATTGCTCTTTCTGACAAAACAAGCTTTTCATTATTTTGAAGCTTTTCTCTAACGGTCACCCAAATTCCCCCTTTATTATTTTATTAGACAAAAATTGCAAAAATCCTCTAAATTTTTAAATTTTTTCAATTTCAAAGGGCAAAAGCTTGTTTTCTGTAACAACCGGCTCTATTCTTGCTGAAAACAACTCTGTAAGTTTTGATAAAAATTCCACTAAATCGCAGTCTCTAAACTTGACGCTAAGAATGATTTTTTCACAAAACTCCGTATCGGTTACTACGCCTTTTTGCCCTGCAATCAAATACAAAAGCTTTTGATGGTCCTGATATTCACAAGGAATAGAGAGCATTGTGCAAGGTATCATTTCTACTAACTGTGCCTTTTCGACAGCATCCTTAGTAGCAGTAGAATAAGCTTTTACAAGACCGCCTGTGCCTAGCAATACACCGCCAAAATATCTTGTTACAACGCAGGTAACATTTTTAAGTGCGTTTCCCTCAATGACTTCAAGTATAGGCTTACCTGCCGTACCGTGAGGTTCGCTATCATCAGAAAAACGGACAAGGCGTCCGCCGTCAACACAAATAGCATAGCAATTATGTCTTGCATCCCAATATTTAGAACGCATTTCTTCTATAAATTTAAATGCTTCCTCTTCGGTTTCGGTATGCCTTAAAGTAGCATAAAACTTTGAACGCTTTTCTTCGTAATATCCGACACTTTCGCCTGAAATAGTAATAAAGTCAACCATTTTCGCACCTCTTATAAAAAAATCGCAGCCGCTAAAATCAGCGACTGCGGATAAAGGTCATTATTCGGCAATATTGAAACGCTTCTTAAATCTGTCAACACGTCCGCCGGTGTCTACCAACTTCTGCTTACCTGTAAAAAACGGATGACATTTTGAACAAATATCCAAACGGATGTCCTTTTTTGTTGAGCGTGTCTCAAATTCCGCACCGCAAGCGCACTTAACGGTTACCTTTTCATACTGTGGATGAATACC
>JAZNBP010000019.1:0-2006 GCA_045587085.1 Acutalibacteraceae bacterium
TTTATAATACGGGGGGCGTGTCCGAGCCGTCAGTGGTTAGTGGTTAGTGGTCAGAAACTAGCCGTTAGCAGTCAGCTGTCAGTGGCTTGCCTTGAAAGTTATGAGTTATAAGCTTGCAGGCAAGCGTTATGAATTTGCTTCGCAAATGTTATGATATGATTGCTATTACTAACCTTTAGCGCCGTCAGGCTCATAACTGCGTTAGCATCATAACGGCGTAGCCTCATAGCTTGCGGAGCAATCACAACTCAAAATACGGGGGACGGGGGCGCGTCCGATTTTAACGAATAAAAAAGCACGCAAATTACTTGCGTGCTTTATATTTTAATTAGCAACCAATAGCATTAACAATTTTGTACATATCATCAAAGTATTTGCGTCTTTCAACACAAATTGCTTCCATTTCTGCAATTTGCTCCTTAGTAAACTTATCAAGGTCGCCGTCCTTTAGCTTGTTCTTATACATTCTGTCAAGAATAAGCGCATACTTGATTTCCATAGGAACAATTTCGCCGTTTCTGGAGCATACAACAACATCGGAAACGCCCTGTAATAAAAGCTCAACTGCCTTGTAGCCACTCTTTGAAGCAAGGTTTCTGTCAGCAAGAGTAGGAATACCGCCACGAACAATATGACCCGGGCGAACAAAACGGGATTCAATGCCTGTCTTAGCCTCGATTTCCTTTACAAGACCCTCACTGAATTCAGCACCACGACCCTCGGAAACAACAACGATAAAGCTTCTTTGACCCTGTCTTCTTCTTTCAATCATTCTGTTAAAGAGAGCTTCCTTGTCAAATTCCTTCTCATTAATAGCAACACCGATAGCATTTAAAGCAAGACCTGTTTCAATAGCAATATAGCCTGCATCTCTACCCATAACCTCAACAACAACGCATCTTGCATGGCTTTCAAATGTATCTCTTAATGCATCGCAAAGGTGAAGAACTGTGTTCATAGCTGTATCATAACCAACAGTAAAATCGGAAGCAGTAATATCGTTATCAATAGTACCTGTAACACCGATACAGGGAACACCGCGAATGCTTAAATCAGTAGCACCTCTGAATGTACCGTCACCACCGATAGCAACTATACCGTCAATGTTGTGCTTCTTACATGTTGCAATAGCCTTTTGCATACCCTCTTCTGTTTTGAACTCGTCGCAACGGTCAGAGTAGAGCATTGTACCACCCTTAGAAACAATATCAGCAACATCATTTTCAGTAAGCGGGCGAATTCTATCGTGAATAAGACCTGAATAGCCACCAATAACACCAACAACCTCAACGCCGTGGTCGATAGCAGCACAGGTTACAGCCTTAATAACTGCATTCATACCCGGAGCATCACCGCCAGATGTTAAAACACCAATCTTTTTAAACTTCATTTCCATAATATTAACCTACCTTTTTGGTAAAATATACTAATTTTTTATCTCAAACATTTTACCATAAATGCACAATAAAATCAATACCTTTAGCCAATTTTATTAAGTAAACGGGAAAGTAATTCATATACTGCCATGCTTCTTATAGTATCACGGGAATTATCACTTCCCAAATCAAGACGGATGCTTTCCACGGTGTCATTAATTGCTATACCAATATAAACCGTGCCAACAGGCTTTCCTGCCACAGCACCCCCAGGACCTGCAATTCCTGTTGTGCTTATACCAATGTCCGTAGAACAGGCTCTTTTAACGCCTGAAGCCATTTCCTCGGCAGTTTGATTGGATACAGCGCCGAAATTTCTCAAGGTGCTTTCCTTAACGCCTAAAACATTCATTTTTACGATATTATCATAGGAAACAACACCGCCGTAAAAAACACTTGAGCATCCGGAAATATCCGTAATGCTTTTTGCAATTAAACCACCTGTACAGGATTCAGCACAGGAAAGAGTAAGCCCCTTTTCCTTTAATTTTTCTACCAGTGCTTTGCAAAGCTCATACATACTATTATACCTCAAAATAAAATATCTATTAAAATTTTACCATAAAAAGT
>JAZNBP010000020.1:0-2108 GCA_045587085.1 Acutalibacteraceae bacterium
ATGAACTAACTGAACATATGTACAATTTTATACATATTTATCCTTTATGTGAAGTTGAACAAAGCGATAATGAAAAGATAAAAGAAACCATAAAAAAAGTTTTTGAAAAAGAATATGCAAAATTGAGTGCTAATCGTATAATAGATTTTTCTGAAGACTATGATTTTGGTTTAGTCCCTGAAAAACCGATATTTACTAAAAGTGCATCAGGTGTGAATTCGTATACTTCAAAACTAAGGACTACACTTAATGAAAAGTTGACATGGAAGCAAAGCGGTACAATAAAGGTGGATAATTTCCCGAGTGAAATAACCGTATGTGATGCGATATTACCTTCAGGAAAGACATATAAAACCTTGTATTTTAATTTGTATGGAATAGAAAACCCAATCATAGCACCTAAAGGGTTTAAAATGATTTAGAGGTGAAAGTTTGTGGATGATAAAACTTATTATGAATCAATGGCGGTTATCGGTTCTGAACTTTGTAGATTCAAAGGCGTGTTTGAAAAGGCTATAAGTAAACTTGATCTTGAGGAACAAAGCAAGTATATGAGCCAATTTGCTTGGTTTTCAAAAAAGGTTACAAAGGCGGTTGAAGAGGCAGGGCTTAGAATCGTAAGTCTTGAAGGACAGGCGTATGACCCGGGCATGGCTGTTACGCCGCTAAACATTGATGATTTTGAGGTTGAGGATGAGCTTAAAATTGTTCAAATGATAGAACCTATTATTATGCAAGAAGATACTGTATTAAAAACAGGCACTGTTTTACTTGGGAGGATTTGAAAATGAAATATTACATAGGAATTGACTTAGGCACAACAAACAGTGCTATTTGCTCGTACGACGGTGAAAATATCCGTGTTTGGAAAAGTCCTGAACAAAACGATGTAACACCATCTGCTATTTATGCGGATAAGCGTGGCAACCGCTATTACGGTAATAAAGCATACAATCAGGCACCGTATAACCCTGATAATTCAGCAACCTTATTTAAGCGTTATATGGGCACAACTATGAAGCTTGAGCTGAAAGCATCGGGTATTTCGTTGACCCCCGAAGAATGTAGTGCAGAAATATTGAAGGTTTTATACGGATACTTACCTGAAGAAATACGCAATAGCGATGACACAGCAACTGTTATTACTGTTCCTGCTGCATTTAACCAAATGAAAAAGGATGCAACCTTACAAGCCGCAAAGCTTGCAGGTCTTGGTAATGTTGCGTTAATGCAGGAACCCGTTGCCGCTATTATGAGCATTATGCGCCTTTCTAAAAAAGAAGGCATCTTCTTGGTTTATGATTTAGGTGGAGGTACTTTTGACGTTACCATAGCAGAAAATATTGGCGGTAAAGTAAATCTACTTGCAACAGGTGGTGTTGAATCCTGCGGTGGTAGAGATATAGACCGAATGATTTTTATGCAAATTGTAGTTCCGTGGTTAAAGCAAAATTTTGCTCTACCTGATGATTTTCTTGGCAACAGCAAATATAAAACTTTCATCCGTGTAGCACAATGGGCAACCGAGCGTGCTAAAATCGAATTATCTGCAATGGGTACAAGTACGATTGCTCTTAGCGAAGGTGAAGCCAGAACAACTGATGAAGAGGATAACGAGCTTTATTTAGATATTGACCTTACTCGTGAACAAGTGGATAATATTATTGCGGACTTAATTGCAGAAACCGTAGCCGCAACTCGTGAAACCTTAGCGAAAGCAGGACTCTCTGCTAATGATTTAGAACGCATTGTATTTGTAGGCGGTCCTACCAATTATAAGCCTTTAAGGGATAAGGTTGCATTCGAACTTTCATTGCCTGCAGATATTGACGTTAATCCTATGACTGCTGTTGCAGAGGGTGCAAGTATTTTTGCCGAGTCTATCGATTGGTCAACATCTAACCACAACCGTAAAGCAACTAATGAAACCACTAATACACAGTTAGACCTTTCGTTTAAATATACAGCGAGAACGCCTAATGATTACGCAAAGATTATGTGTGTGCTTGGCAAAGAACTTAACGGATATACTATTCTTTTCACAAGCCTTGATACAGGTTGGACTTCAGGTAATGCACCTCTAAAGGATAAGGCTATGCTTGATTTAC
>JAZNBP010000021.1:0-8671 GCA_045587085.1 Acutalibacteraceae bacterium
CGGAGGCCAAGCGGTCTTAGGAAGACAATTTTCATTTTCAACTCCTGGCTCACAGAACGACATGGCTACGATCCGACTTCCTTGGGATTTGGATCGTTTAAGCGGCGGTGTTCATATTTTACCACCTTATCAAAGTCAAACAGGCGGTGATTGGTACAAGGGAACTGCAAATGCAATATATCAGAATATTGAGTTTATCGAACGATACAATCCCGAATATGTACTTATTCTTTCGGGTGACCACATTTATAAAATGGACTACTCCGAAATGCTTATGCAGCACGAGAAGGACGGTGCCGATTGTACTATTGCAGTGCTGGACGTTTCTCTTGAAGAGGCGACGCGTTTCGGTATTATGAATGCTCGTGAGGACGGTACGATTTATGAGTTTGAGGAAAAACCGAAGCATCCTAAAAGCACATTAGCTTCAATGGGTATTTATATATTCACTTGGGAAAAGCTACGTAAATACCTTATTGAGGACGAGAATAATCCTGATTCTCAAAACGATTTCGGCAAAAATATTATACCTGCAATGCTTAATAATAATGAGCTTTTAAAGGTTTATAGATTTTCCGGTTATTGGAAGGATGTTGGTACGGTTGAATCTTTATGGGATGCTAACCTTGATTTGCTTAACCCTAAACTCAATTTAAACCTTGCCGATAAGGAATGGCGTATATATTCAAGAACTAAAGCTATGCCTCCGCAGTATATTTCTGAAACTGCCAAGGTTGAAAATTCGCTCATCACTAACGGTTGCGAAATTTTCGGAAATATTGATTATTCAATTCTTTTTGAAAACGTTACTGTTGAAGAGGGTGCCAAGGTAGAATATTCACTTATAATGCCCGGTGCTGTTATTAAAAAGGGAGCAAAGGTTTCTTATAGTATTGTTGCAGAAAATGTTGTTGTCGGTGAAAATTCACAAATTGGGGCTGACCCTCAGCTTGTCGGCACAGACGATTGGGGAATCGCATTAATTGGTGCTAACTTAACAATTGGCGAGGGTGCTGTTGTATCCGCCAATAAAATGATTACAGAAAATGTTTCAAAGGGGGAGAAAATATGAGAGCCTCTGCAGTTTCAGGCATTGTATTTGCTAATGTTAATGATAATTTGTTAAAAAAGCTGACTTCACGGCGTTCTATTGCTGCTATTCCGTTTGGTGCAAGATACAGACTTATAGATTTTGCACTTTCTAACCTTGTAAACGCCGGTGTTACAAGCGTTGGCATTATCACTAAGGAAAATTACCGTTCACTTATGGACCATGTTGGCAATGGCTCACATTATGAGCTTGACCGAAAAAACGGCGGTATTTATATTCTGCCTCCTTATCTTACAAGCGGTGTAAAACGTTATAGCGGCACAGTTGATGCACTCTACGGTGCAAAGGATTATATTAAACGTTGCGGAAGCGAATTTATTGTTCTTTATAATTCTGACGTTTTGATGAATGTTGATTTATCCAAGGCTCTTGATTATCACATTGAAAAGAAAGCTGATATTACTGTTCTTTACAGCAATAATGAGCTGTCTCAGGAAAACCGCGACAATTTACATCTTACTTTAGACGAAAATTCACGTGTCAAAAAAATCAGTTGCGAATCAGGTCCTAATGAAAATGCCTTCTGTGCTATCGGTGTTACAATAATTTCACGAAAGTTATTACTTAATTTAACTTATGACGCTTATGATAATGGACTTTTAAACTTTAATCGCGATGTTCTAATCAATAAGGTTTCATCTCTTAATATTTACGGATACGAGCATAATGGCTACGTTTGCCTTATGAATGGTATTGACACCTATTATAATGCAAGTATGGATTTATTAAAGCCTGAGGTTCGTCATCAGTTATTTGATAAAAATCATCCTATTTTTACCAAAACACGTGACGATATGCCCACTCGCTATGGCACGAAATCTGTTGTTAGCAATTCACTTATTGCTGACGGTTGCATTATTGAAGGCACTGTTAATAACAGTATTATTTTCCGTGGTGTAAAGGTTGAAAAAGGTGCTGTTGTTGATAATTGCATACTAATGCAAGAAACCTCTGTTGGTAAAAACACTAACCTTTCTTATGTTATTTCGGATAAAAACGGTACTATAAGTGAAAATATGGTACTAAAGGGCACACCGCAAAAACAGGTTTTTGTTAAGAAAAATGAGGCTGTTTAATTAAATTTACGAATTTTAACAAGGAGAATTCTATGAAAGTTTTATTTGCTTCAAGCGAAGCTTTGCCGTTTGCAATGTCAGGCGGTCTTGCCGATGTTGCAGGAGCTCTGCCTAAGGCTTTGCGTAAACGCTTTGTCGGTTGCCGAGTTATTATGCCACTTTATTCATCAATCAGCGACGAATTAAGACAAAATATGACCTTTTTGTGCAGTATTACTGTTCCGGTTTCTTGGAGACGTCAATATTGCGGTATATTTGAGGCTCACGTAGACGGGGTAATTTACTATTTAATAGATAATCAATATTATTTCAAAAGGGAAGGGCTATACGGTCATTATGATGATGCTGAGCGTTTTGCATTTTTCTCACGTGCAGTTTTAGAGGTAATTCCTTATATCGGCTTTACTCCCGACATAATTCATTGCAACGATTGGCAGACTGCCTTAATACCCGTTTATTTAGATAGCTTTTATAAGTATGACCCATTATATCAGAATATTAAGACTGTATTTACAATCCATAACATTCAGTATCAGGGTAAATACGGATTTGAGCTTATAGGCGATGTATTGGGGCTTCCTGATGACAGGTCAAGCATTGTAGAGTATGATAATTGTGTAAACTTTATGAAGGGTGCAATCCAATGCTCTAACAAAATTACAACTGTTTCGCCCACATACTCAAAGGAAATTTTAGACCCCTATTATTCGCACGGACTTGACGGTATTCTAAAGCAGTTTACCTACAAGCTGACGGGAATTGTAAACGGTATAGATACTGAAGTGTATAATCCCGAAACAGATAAGCTGATTTTTAAAAACTATTCTGTAAACGATAAGAAAAATAAAGCAGTTAATAAAAAACTTTTGCAAGAGGAACTAGGACTTCCTCAAAAATCCGATGTGCCTGTTATAGGAATTGTAACAAGACTTGTAAAGCATAAAGGTTTGGACCTTGTTAAGTGCGTGTTTGAGGAGCTTTTGAAAGCTGATATTCAGTTTGCAATTTTAGGCTCGGGCGAATGGGAATTTGAAACATTTTTCCACTCGATGGCAGATAAATATCCCGATAAGGTTGGATTAAAGTTAGGATTTAACCCGATGCTTGCACATAAAATTTATGCAGGTGCGGACATATTCTTGATGCCAAGTCAGAGTGAGCCCTGCGGTCTTGCACAAATGGTAGCACTAAGATACGGTACTATTCCCATTGTTCGTGAAACCGGCGGTCTTAACGATACGATTACCGATAGCGGTGACGGCGAGGGCAACGGATTTACCTTTAAATCCTATAACGCACACGATATGGAGAACACTATTTGGCGTGCTATTGCGGGATATGCCGATAAAGAGGGTTGGGATATTCTTGTCGACCGTGCTATGAGATGCGACAATTCCTGGAAAACCTCAGCTAATGCTTATATTGGTCTTTATAAAGAAATCTTAGCAAATTAAAAAATTAGGGGTTGCTAAATTATGGCAATCCCTATATAATATTTTTATTAATAATTTGTAGGAGAGTTTAAATGATTGAAATTTTAAAATCTATATTTTTAGGTATAGTCGAAGGTATAACCGAATGGTTGCCGATAAGCAGTACCGGTCATATGATTTTAGTTGATGAGATAATCAACCTTAAAGCTTCAACCGCATTTAAGGATATGTTTTTTGTTGTAATTCAGTTAGGTGCTATTCTGGCAGTTATTTTGCTTTTTTGGAATAAGCTTTGGCCTTTTCATTTGAAATCTAAAGAGGTAAAACCCTATTTTATTCCGCAAAGCAATCTTAAGCTTAATTCCTTTAAGCGTTTCTGCAATAATTACATACATTGCGACAGATTTATTCTTTGGTTTAAAATTTTAATTGCAAGTATTCCTGCCGCAGTTTTAGGACTTTTGTTTGATACTCAAATCGACGCAATGCTTACGGGAGATTTTAGAGCTTATGTTGTAGCCGGTGCCCTTATTGTTTATGGTGTTCTATTTATTTTAATAGAAAGCAATAGCTATAAAACTAAAATCGATACACTTGATAATCTTTCCTATAAAACTGCATTATTTATAGGTCTTATTCAGTGCTTAGCTTTGGTGCCCGGTACTTCACGCTCTGGCTCTACTATTTTGGGTGCAATTCTTTTAGGATTGTCACGTACTGCAGCCGCAGAATTTTCATTCTTTTTGTCGGTTCCTGCTATGGTAGGGGGTAGCGGTATAAAGGTGCTTCAATATTTTGCGGACGGTAATACCTTTAATTCATCTCAGTTAATTATTTTAGGTGTTGGTACACTTACTGCGTTTTTGATATCTGTTTTGGCTATTAAGTTCCTGCTTTCATATATTAGAAAACACGATTTTAAAGCTTTTGGTTATTACCGAATCATATTAGGTATTGCGGTAATCTTATATTTTTTAATCAATAGTTAATTTGGAGGAAATTAAATGCCATTTTATATTGATGTTGTAATAAGAATAGTCGTTTCTGCGTTAATGGGCGGACTTATCGGCAGCGAACGTGGTCGTCACGGCAGAGCAGCAGGTCTTAGAACTCATATTTTGGTTTGCATCGGTGCTACAATGACTTCGCTTACAAGTCTTTACCTTTCTGAAGTTTTAGGATATACAGGAGATATTGCACGTATTTCTGCACAGGTTATATCAGGTATCGGTTTTTTGGGTGCCGGTACAATTATGATTAGAAATAATTCAGTTATAACAGGACTTACAACTGCTGCGGGTATGTGGGCAACTGCCGCAATCGGTATTGCTGTTGGTTACGGTTTCTATCTTGGAGCCGGTATTTCTACACTTGTATGTATTTTTAGCGTTACAATTTTAAGCCGACTAGAGGCACCTCAAAAAAATACTGTTACATTTTATATTGAGCTTTCGGATATCAGAGCTACTGCAGATGTTGCTGAAATTATTAAAGAGGACAGAAAAAATCTGATTTCTTACGATATTATTCCTGCTAAAAGCTGTATCACCAATAATTTAGGTATTGTTTGTACTGTTTCTAACCAAAAAACATACGAAATGATTAAAGAAAAGCTTATAAATAGGGAAGCTGTTGCTATTTTCTTAAGAGATATGTCGATTTAAGACCTAAAAACTTAATATTTATAAAAAAGGACTTGACTTTAAAGGGGATATGTGCTATAATCTTATCACCTCTGGAAAGGTTCTTTTTTTTTGCAAAGAATCATATTTACTTCGGCTGTAGTGTGCTTTCCGCATTTTTGCGGTACAGCTTCGGTAGATTGAGGGAGGCGTTTACTTTTACAATTGTTTGAGTAAAAGCAAAAAATATTTCCGTAAAGCGGGAGGTGCCGTTATGAGAGTAAAAATTACATTGGCTTGCACAGAGTGCAAACAGCGCAATTACAACACAATGAAGAACAAGAAAAATGATCCTGACAGGCTCGAAATGAACAAGTACTGTAGGTTCTGCAAGAAGCACACCCTACACAAGGAAACAAAGTAAGGGGAGTAAGAAATGAAGGCTATTAATAAAATTTTAAGCGTTTTGGTAATGGTTTTCGGCTTAGCTTCAATTGTTTTGTTCTTCACAAAGTTCGCAACAATAGCATTTGCTGATGGTCAAATCAGCGGTGTTGGTGCACAATTCGCCTTTGGCAGCAAGATTAAAGATTTTGATATGGCTCGTTCAGCACATATCCTTTTCTGCTTCTGGCTCTCAGTTTTGGGCTTTGCATTAAGCATTTTTGCTTTGAAGTCCAAAAAGGTTCGTTATTGCGTACCCGTAGTTGCATTAATTGATGCTGTGTATATGTTTGTTATTAAGTTCGGTGGCAATTTCATTGATCCCCGTCCTTTGACAGGCATTACAAAAATTACTGAAGCTCCTTCAATGCTAATTCTTCCTATAGTTTTAGCTGTTATGGCAGTATTTGCTACTGTTTATTTGCTTCTTGATGATTATCTTGAGGTTAAGGAGTCTAAGGGCGAAAAACTAACCATTTTAAAGAGAATTGTTCGTTTCTTTAGAGATTATAAGAGCGAAATCAAGAAAATCGTATGGCCTAACTTTAAGAGCGTAGCTAAGAACACATTTATCGTTCTTATTATGTGCTTACTTGTTGGTGCACTTATATGGGTTGTAGATTTCGGTCTCGGACAATTACTTAATTTGATTTTAGGCATAAAGTAAGCCGCGGAGGTAGACGATGTCTGAATTAAAAGAAGCTAGGTGGTATGTTATTCATACCTATTCAGGCTATGAAAACAAGGTAGCGAGCGATCTTGCTACTATGGTTGAAAGCCGCGGTATGCAGGATTTAATTCAAGAAATTAAAATCCCTACCGAAACCGTTACAGAAATCAAGGAAGATAAAAAGCGTGAGATTGAACGCAAGATTTTCCCGGGTTATGTACTGATTAAAATGATTGTTACTGATGACAGCTGGTATGTTGTTAGAAACATACGCGGTTGTACAGGCTTTGTTGGTCCGGCTTCAAAACCGGTACCGCTAACAGATGACGAGGTTGCAGCCTTAGGCGTTGAAAAGCACAGCGTTGAGGTAGGCTACAAGGAAGGCGATAATGTTAAAATTATCAGCGGTCCTCTGGAAGGCTATGCAGGTCTTGTTAAATCGGTTGATACCGATGCTAACAGCGTTTGCGTAGTTTTATCTATGTTTGGCAGAGAAACACCGGTTGAACTTGAATTAGACCAGATTTCTTTATCAGACGATTAATTTATGTTAATTAGCAGTAATGCTTTTTAAGTCTTCGACACAAGGACCCATTTGTGTCACGGTGGGAGGGACAGAATATGACTGTTCCGCCAAGCATTGAAAAATGCTGTTACCACGAATAATGGAGGTGCAAATAAATGGCTCAGAAAATCACAGGTTACATTAAGTTACAAATCCCTGCAGGTAAAGCTACACCGGCACCGCCGGTTGGTCCTGCTCTCGGTCAGCACGGCGTCAACATTATGGCGTTCACTAAGGAGTTCAACGAAAGAACTAAGAACGATGCCGGTCTTATCATTCCGGTAGTTATTACTGTTTATGCAGATCGTTCCTTCAGCTTCATCACTAAGACTCCTCCCGCAGCTGTTCTTATCAAGAAGGCTTGCGGCATTGAGAGTGCTTCCGGCACACCTAACAAAAACAAGGTTGCCAAGATTACCAAAGAGCAGATTAAGAAGATTGCAGAAACAAAAATGCCCGACCTTAATGCGGCAAGCATTGAATCCGCTATGAGTATGATAGCTGGTACTGCTCGCAGTATGGGCGTTGAAGTAGTCGACTAATTCTCTCTTGTGGGGGGAAAATTCCGATTTAACCACTTATTGGGAGGTAAATAATGAAACACGGTAAAAAGTATAATGAAAGTGCAAAGCTTATTGAAGTAGGTAAGCTTTACGATGTAAACGAAGCAGTAGAAATTGCTTGCAAAACAGCAACTGCTAAGTTTGATGAAACAGTTGAAATTCACGTTCGTTTAGGTGTTGACTCTCGTCACGCTGACCAGCAGGTTAGAGGTGCTGTAGTTCTTCCTAACGGTACAGGTAAAACTGTTAGAACCCTTGTTTTTGCTAAGGGTGACAACGCAAAGGCAGCTGAGGAGGCAGGCTCTGATTTTGTAGGTGCCGAGGAATTGGTTGCTAAAATTCAAAATGAAAACTGGTTAGATTACGACGTTGTAATCGCTACACCTGATATGATGGGTGTTGTAGGCCGTTTGGGTAAGGTTTTAGGTCCTCGTGGTTTGATGCCTACACCTAAGGCTGGTACTGTTACTCCCGACGTTGCTAGGGCTGTTACCGAAGCAAAGGCAGGTAAGATTGAGTACCGTCTTGACAAAACAAACATCATTCACTGTCCTATCGGTAAGGCTTCCTTTGGTCCTGAGAAGCTTCAGGAAAACTTTGATGCACTTATGGGTGCAATCATCAAGGCTAAGCCTGCTGCAACTAAAGGTCAGTACATCAAATCTTGCGTTATCGCAACAACTATGGGCCCCGGCGTTAAGCTCAATGTAGCTAAGTTTGGTGCTTAAATTTAAATTATTAATCCCGATAGCATTTGCTATCGGGATTTTTATGTTTATTTACTTAATATAAAGTTCAAAAGGGAAGTGCAACCGTTTATAATATCACGCTTTGTGGTTTCAAAATCACCTGTGTACCAAGGGTCTGCTACATCACGAGGTGTATCGGTATAATCCAGTAAAAGACTGACTTTATGCAAAACATCATCGCCAATAATAAATCTTAGATTGCGTAGGTTATTTTGATCCATACAAATTAAGTAATCAAATCTCTGATAATCGTCACGTGTTACTTGTGTAGCTACCTTACCACGGCAATCAATACCCATTTCATTTAAAATCCGTTTAACAGGTGGATAAACACTGTTGCCTAACTCCTCGCGACTTGTCGCTGCAGATTTAATTATAAATTCATTTTCCAAGCCTTTTTTCCTTAAAATATCCTTCATAATAAATTCCGCCATTGGA
>JAZNBP010000022.1:0-5211 GCA_045587085.1 Acutalibacteraceae bacterium
AATTAAGACATCGACATAAACTATCATTAAATCAACCCTTTGTTAATGATAATATCATTATACATTGTGTGATATGAAATAATTGTCGAAAATAAAAAGGATTGCAAAATTTGCAATCCTTACTGATTCATATTGGGTAATAAAAAGTCTTTTAGCTTGCCGTCGAAAATTTTTGTTGTGCCTTCAATTTCAAGAAAATGTATAGGTTTTGATATACAGGGCAAGGTGTTTTCACTCAAGGCTCCGTTTTTTTCTAAAATATACTTTACAAATTGCGAGCAGTAAAATGAGTTTTTTGTATGTATGTTTATATTAAAGAGCGAAAATAAAACCCCTAAATAATTGTAGTGCAAGCGGTATTGCTTTTTAAGCATATCAGTTATTTGCTTTTTAATACAATTGTATTTATCGGTAGTAACTTCGAGACGAAGGACAACTGCTCGTGTGTTGTGAAAACGTTTAAAGGTTCCAAAGCTTGCGGATTCCATCACAAAACCGGACCAAAATGGATAATAACAAAAACGTCTGCCAAAAGAATACATAATATCGGGTTGCTCATATAAAGCGATAGAAACGTGGTTAAAATCATCCTTTGTAATAAGCTTTAAAAAGCGGGAAATAAGACTTCCTGATTGTGATAACACAATATAAACCTGATTATGACATATTGTATTTATTTCAGGCACTCCCTTCATTCGCTAATTTTTAATTAATTATAAACTATTTTTTACATAGTTTCAATATTTTCTTTGACACTGGCTAAAAACTGTGTTATATTAAAATAAAAAGGCAAGTGATTTTATGCAAAATATTTGGCACGATATGCCGATTGAACGAATTAATCCGGATGATTTTATCTGTGTGATAGAAATTTCTAAGGGAAGCAAAAAGAAGTACGAGCTTGATAAGCAAACGGGATATATAATTCTTGACAGAATTTTGCATACATCTACTCATTATCCTGCAAATTACGGTTTTATTCCTAAGACCTATGGCGATGACAATGACCCGTTGGATGTATTGCTTTTGTGTACAGAAAAATTAGACCCTCTAACCTTAGTAAGGGCTTATCCTATTGGTGTTATATCCATGTTAGACGGAAATGACAGTGATGAAAAGATTATTGCAATTCCGTTTACTGACCCTACTTATAACGGATATAAGGATATTGCCGATTTGCCCAAGCATATTTTTGAAGAAATGCGTCACTTTTTTGAGGTTTACAAGACGCTCGAAAATAAGCATACCGCCGTTAATGAGGTTAGCGGCAGGGAAGAGGCTATAAATATTATAAAAACTGCAATCGAAAATTATAAAAACCATTTTTAAAGAAAAAAGCTCCGTTAAAACGGAGCTTTTGATTATTTTAAGAGAGCTTCTTGTAGCTTTTTGTTTTTATTTAACATAGGAGCAAAGCTTGTGTACGAAAGGGTGAAATGGCTGTTATCCTTTAGCATTTCCTTGATTTTAGCATCAATTTCGGGGTTTTTGTAAGCAGCCGCCGAAAGAATTGCAATAAGTATATTAACTGTCTCGGTGTTGCCCTTAGTATAAGCATCCTCTAAAACGTCATTAAATTTCTTAATTTGTTTTGCGGTGCCATCGACAAGTAGACCTTTAATTTGCGGAACAAGAGCTTCGCCAAAGAAATTCATATACAAAAAATTACCGTATTTTGAAATATGGAGCTTATATTCATCCTTTAAAACGGGGAAAAAGTCAAGCATCTTTTTGGTGAAACCGGTAATATCCATTGAATCAGATTTTGATGCAGACGGTAAATTTACACCCGAAATAGCATTTCTGATTGACTTAATACCGAGGTCACGCTTTAATGAATTGGTAAAGCCAATACCAACAGAAACGGCATCCTTTTCATTCTGGGAATCATCAAATAACCAAGAAGTGATTTCTGCAAAATCGCCAAGCTTATTTTCCTCGTCAAATAATGCAACTGAAAGAACATATAACTGTCTTTCCTCATCGAAAGTCACTTTAACTGCCTTTTTATCATTAGAAAATGTGCCGTCAGCCAATTCCTTAAAACCGTTTTCTTCAAAAAAAGGCTTCATTTCATTAATTACTGTAGAATAATATCTGTTATCCAATTAAAATTCACATCCAAAAATCATATTTAATTAATAATAACACATTTTTATCGATTTGTCACCTGTTTTTTTGAAAATTTAAAATTTTGATAAATTTACCAATATATCTCTTGACTAAAACAAAATTTAAAGATATTATAAGTTTGATAAATGAATAAACAAGGAAGTAATATTATGAAAATTGCATTAATTGCACACGATAAGAAAAAGGATGACATCATAAAGCTCGCTATTGAGTACCAAGATGTTTTAAGAAATCACGAATTATTTGCTACAGGCACTACGGGAACCCTTATTATGGGTGAAACAGGTCTTACCATTCACCGAATGAAAAGCGGTCCTTTAGGCGGTGACCAGCAAATCGGTGCTATGCTTGCTGACGGAAATTTGGATTTGGTAATTTTCCTTCGTGATCCCCTTACAGCCCAACCGCATGAGCCTGATGTTTCTGCACTTTTACGCCTTTGCGATGTGCAAAAAATCCCGCTTTCTACTAATACCAGCAGTGCGAAAATAATGCTTGAGGCACTAAAAAGCGGAATATATTTTGAATGATTTTCAGGGGGTATAATTATGCCAGATAAATTTTGCGGTCATTGCGGTTCTCCGATAGATAATTCAACAGGTTTATGTCCAATGTGTAAACAAGAAGAATTAAAAACTGCTTCAAAAATAGAAGAGAATATTTCTAACAACAAATTTATTAATAAGAGTTCTGCTTCAAAAATTATAATTACTGTCTTACTATCAATTTGTCTTTTTATTACATCGTTAACCGCAACATTGATTTTTGATGTCAGATATTCAGTAAAACCAAACAATGCACGAGCTTTGTTAAATAACATAAATGTAACCGAGTTATTTTCGTATGCCGAGCTTTCCGCTGAAAATGATTTGGAAGATTTCTACAAATATATGAGTGAAAATTATGATGTAGAAATGACTGATCGTGGTTTAAATTCTTTTGTTAATGATTCTACTGTTAAAGATTTTCTTGCAGAAAAAGTTTCTTATTTTTACGAAGATATAATTGACGGCGATGCAGAAATTAAAATTACTAAAAATGAGGTTTCGGAATTAATCGAAAACAATTTGGAAGAATTTGAAAATGAATTTGATGTGCAAATTAGTCCTTATGATGCAGAACAAATAGCTACATGGATTTTTGGTACGGAAACTTCTTTTTTTGTTGATTCGACTGCAATACTTCAAGAAACACCGGCTATTTATTACATATTTACTATCGGATTTTCATATGTTACGATGCTTGCCTTTATTATACTAAGCATTGTTATAATTTTCTTTATAATTAAAAACAATTATTTGCGTGCCTTTTATGCTATTGCAATAGTTTATATTTCTTTGGGAGGATTACTCTCATTAATCGCAATGCTATCTGCTTGGATTCCACCGCTTTGGAAAATAATTTGTGCTGATTCCTTTGTGGGTATACTGGTAGGCAATATTTTCTCTCAAAATGCTTTGTTAAGTATTTTGCTTTTAGTTTTTGGTATAGCTGTTTTAGTTTCTCGGTCTTTGTTAATAAAATACAGAAAAAAATCTATGTAAACTAATTTATAAAACAAAAAGCTTGCAAAAATTAATTGCAAGCTTTTATCTTTATAAAATGTTTTTTAGATCACTTAATTTTTTGATTTCATAGGTAGATTTATAAATGCGTTGTTTGTTTTCAAAATTAAACCAGCAGGTGTCAAGTTCTGCATTAATACCGCCCAAAATATCAGAGCTTTGGCTATCACCGATTACTAAAATTTCAGAACGTTGACAAGGCTTGATGTGATTAATCGCATATTCAAAATATTCACGCTTTGGTTTTTGAAATCCAACCTCTTCCGAAACAAAAACACCGTCAAAATAAGGCTTTAACCCCGAATGTTCGATTCTGTTAAATTGAGTAAATGATACCCCGTTTGTAGTAGCATATATGAGGTAGCCCTTTTTCTTTAAATATTCTAAAATTTCGGTAGCACCCGTAACGGTAAAATATCCCTCTGCTAAATTTTTAAAGTATTGTTTGGCTATTGCGGGGACATCGGCTGTTAGTCCATAATGGTCCAAAAAAGTGTGAAATCTGCCTTCAAAAATCTCATCTTTTTTAATTTCGCCTTTTTCAAAGCGTTCCCAATAGCTTTTATTTATGGCAGAATATGTACTGACAGCTGTATCATCAAAGGGGAGAGAAAATTGCTTTAAAACAAGTCTCACAGCACTTTTTTCAGCCTTATAAAAATCAAGCAGAGTATTGTCTAGGTCAAAAAATAATACTTTATACTTCATATCTAGATATTAATTTCCTTTATAAAAGCATTACTATAATATTTGAGATATACTCTAGCACCATATAAGATATGAAAAACCAAAAAATATTAACGCCACCTTTTTTGCGGTAGGCTTCGGCTATGTCGTCAGAATTAGCTTTTATAGATTTAATTGAGGTTAAAGTATAATTCTTATACCAATAATCAGAAAATACACCGAAAAGAATACTGACAGTAATCGAAAGCACAGCAGATGCTATAAACATAATGAAGGAAGCTGTGTCAAGCGTAGAAAGTGTATTAACTATTGCCTCGCCAATTTCAGGATAGTTAATACTGCTTGAAATACCAACAGTTGAAAGCTTAATATTAAAAGGAATAGCCAGAATTGTAGAAAGAATGCCTAAAAGTCCTGAAATTATGCCTAGCTTATACATCTTTCGCGAAAAAAGCCAAGGACAGGTAAACAGAAAAGCCGCCCAATTCCAAGAAGTTTTTTTCTTTTTAGAAAGGGTTACAAATTTAGGAATATAACGCTGTGTATTTGAAAAAACAAATTTTCTTGCATCCTCGGCGGTCACGTTTTCGTCTAGTTTGAAATCCTTTGGTATGCCGCCCAAAAAATCGAAAGCAGGAAAAGGCTGAGCTGTAAACTGCGAACCGAAGGGCGGTACATTATTTATAGGCTCTTTTTTTGGCTCTTCGGATTTTTGGCTTTTTGTTTCAGGCTTTTTATATTCGTTTTCGGTGCCGTGAAGCTCCTCTAGTGCACATTTGCCGATTGAATTATAACAATCTCTGTGGTGTGGAGCACCGCAAACAGG
>JAZNBP010000023.1:0-2805 GCA_045587085.1 Acutalibacteraceae bacterium
GCAACCATACCCATTCCGTATTCCTTAGCCTTCGCAATAGCCATACTCATAGCGGTATGACCGATTACCTGTCCCATACCGTTATGACCGTCAATAACGGCGGTAGTAGGTGTTTCTTTTAAAATCTCGATTTCGGTAACCGCATTTTGAATACCAGCCTTAATTCTGTCAAGATAAATAGGTTTGAAGCGGTTTACACCGTGAGATTCTATGCCTCGCTTATCCGACTCTAAAAGTACATCGGCACATATTTCTGCATCTGCCTTAGGTATTCCGTAACCGACAAAAGCGTCAACCACGAAATCGGTTATGGTTTTCCAATCAACTATTTGTGTTTTGTTCATAAGCTATTCTCCTTAATTTATATACCAAAGTTCTTCCTTGCCGCTGGATACGGCTATAGCACCGTCTTTGAGTGCTTCGGTAATTTCCGGCTTTGTTTCAATTAAGCCACCTGCAATTATAGGGACTCCACTTGTAACAAACCGCTTAATAACCTTGCTGGCGATACCGGGCATTATTTCAATTAAGTTCGGATTAGTTACATCAAGCATTTCACCGATACCGTCAACACCCTTACTGTCAAGCGCAAAGAAACGCTGAACTGTAATCAGCCCTGCTTCATTTGCATAGCGTATAAGCTGACTACGTGTGCTTATTATACCGTCCACACCACATTTAGCAAGATACTCAATACCAGTTTTATCTTTGCCTATACCGTCTGCCAAATCAATATGGACAAATATTTTTTTGCCGACAGAATGAACCTTTTTTATAGTGTCCTCAATGTCAAGGAGTGATACTTTAAGATGGAAAATTATTTCTATCGGTGAATTCAATGCCTTAGATAACATATTGTTTTGTACGGCAGCTATTATCGGACATCTTTCAAGGGAATCTTTAATTTCCTGCAACACAGGTTTCACCTCCAAAAAATAAAAGCAAGGATACAACGACCTTGTATACCTTGCTTCTCAAAATCTTAGCACTATTATTCTATTACAAAAAAGTAAAAAAGTCAAGTTTTTTGTTACTCCTTTTAGATTACCTATTAAATAAATAACACCCCTGCGTAAACAGAGGTGTAAATTTTAACCTAATATATAGATTTCGACATTGCGTCTGCCAAAGCTCATACAAGCATTTTTGGTTGTCATAAACAGGTCAACATTATTAGGTCTTGACTTAATAAATCCGCCTGTATCAGCTGCAATGGCATAGCCGTAAACTATTTTGCCATCGGGAGTTTTTATATACATCTTTGTTCCGTAAGGAATAACCTTAGGATTAACAGCTATATATCCGGGCTTGGGAGCAACACCTGTTGAACAATTGCGACCGGTATAGGTGTATGCAGTAGCCTGAACAGTAAGCTTTTTGGTGTAGTTTACAGGGTTTCCGTTTGCATCAAGTGCTATAGGGGAGGGCGGTACCAACCACGAAATGGTGCTTATATTAGCACTTGTGGTAACGGCGGCATTAACAACCTTAGTACCAACCATTTTTTGTGCGTTTACAGGGGCAGTTATAACTTCCTCTGAAACAACCGTTTTTTCAACCGAAACACCGTTTACAAGCTTTTCGGAGTAATTAACCTTTTTTGTACCGTTAACGCCGGAGGATAAGTTTTTAACTGTACCCTTTAAAATTGTGCCGGAATAAACGGTTTCTGTGGTGTAGGGAATAGACTCAATAGCTTCCCCTTTGACATAACTGATATCAGTAAAGTCAATATAAGTTGTTTTTGAAATAAGAGTGTCACGTGCCGGTTCAACAAAATCGTATTCGTCAATTGTATATCCGATTTTGCTTAAAATCTCCTCTACTGTAGCATCTACGGTCTGCACCTCGGTGGTGGTTTCACCACAGGTTACATATACGGGAAAGGTATATACAATTTCCACATTTGAAAGCTTACCCTTTGTGGTGGTTTTTTCGATACGGAAATTCTCTGATTTTAAGTCGGCATTGCTTAGTGCCAAATTGATATTCTTATTAAGAGTGCGTACTGTATAGGTTTTCTCTCCGTCAAAAATCTTTACGGTATAGGTTGAGCAGCTTAGTAAAGTAACCACTACGGTTGTAATTGCAGCCATAACTGCGATACAAACCATTTGCAGTTGTTTTGCTTTTAAAAACTTTGCAAAACAGTACTTTATTTTTTCTATCATCCAATGACTCCTTTTTTCAAAATTAAAGTCGCTTGGCTATTATATCTAACAAAGCAACCGATGTCAAGCCGATTAAAAGTAATATTTATGTGCAAATTGCACAAAATGTTTTTTAAATTCCAAAAGGTTACAAAGTTGTAACCTTTTAAAAAAGGAATAAATTGACATTTTATGTCATTTGGCTTGTGCAATTTAACAAAATTTGACGAAAGATTTTTATACAATCATTAAAAAAGCCTTCAATTTCCCTATAAATAGTGGATTTTAGCCTGTTTTTTTAATTTCATACACTAAATATCGTATGCCGATTTAAAATATTTTCTTTACAAACGGATAAAACTGTGGTATATTTAACGTGTTGTGTGGCTTTAGCCAAAGCATTGAAACTCGAATCAGATTTTGAAACAAGTATTTTTCGCTGTGGCATTGTTAAAATACTCGTAAATCCGTCAGGATTTACTGCGTTTTTGCCTCGCACATCAAAAAATCCTTCATTTACAAAATTCTGCGACCTAAAAGGTGCAGTTTTATGTGGAGATTTTGGTGATGCGAAGCATATAAGGCTGTCGCCTATATGCGACAAAGAGCCAAAAGATACCTTAAAACAGCCCTTTTAGGCTGGTTCGGGTTTGAA
>JAZNBP010000024.1:0-2898 GCA_045587085.1 Acutalibacteraceae bacterium
AGTGCCTTTACAATGGTGAATGAAGTGTTGAACGCTTCCTTTCCGCCACGTAAAACGCAAACATTACCGCTTTTAAAGGAAAGTGCTGCCGCATCTGATGTAACATTAGGTCGGCTTTCATAGATTATTGCTACCACGCCAAACGGAACAGAGGTTTTTTCTATCAAAAGACCGTTTTTATGCTCTGTTTTTAGTAGTACCCTACCAACAGGGTCAGGAAGCTCTGCCACCTCTAAAATACCGTCAGCCATTCCTTTAATTCGTTGTTCGTTAAGCATCAAGCGGTCAAGCATTACTTCACTTACTGTACCCTTTGCTTGCTCCAAATCAATTTTATTAGATGCTAAAATTTCGTCAGTTGCCAAAATTAAAGCTTCTGTCATAGCCTTTAATGCTTTATTCTTAATTTCAGTAGAAAGTGGGGCATTAAAAGTAACGCTTTTTGCGTTTTTTAATATTTCAATAGTCGTCATTATTTATCACTACCTAAAAAACGGGTTCCGATTTCCTTGCCCTCTAAAATATCATAGAGAATATCAGGGTCTTTTCCGTTTGCAATTATCATATCAATACCACGTGCAGTCGTCATTTTAGCTGCCTTAATCTTGGTAAGCATACCGCCTGTTCCAAGTCCTGAGCCAACTCCACCTATCATAGCCTCAATCTCGGGGGTGATTTTTTCAACCCTATGTAAAAGCTTTGCATTACTGTCGCTATGAGGGTCGGCAGTAAACAGACCGTCTATATCGGATAAAATTACAAGTAAATCTGCACCCACAGTAGTTGCAACAATAGCACCCAAGGTGTCATTATCGCCAATTTCAATTTCTGCAGTGGAAACTGAGTCATTTTCATTTACAATCGGCAAAACACCAAGCTCTAATAAGCGACGCATTGTATTTTCAAAATTTGTTTTACGGTCAGAATGCTCAATATCCTCACCCGTAATAAGTATTTGGGCTACGGTGTGGTTATACTCCGAAAAAAGCTTATCATAAACATACATAAGCTCACATTGACCTACAGCTGCAGCCGCCTGCTTTGTAGGTATATCAGAAGGCTTGCCCGATAAAGACAGCTTGCCAACGCCCATTCCAATAGCACCGGAGGATACCAAAATTATCTCATTTCCGGCATTTTTAATATCACTTAAAACCTTGCAGAGCTCCTCTACCCTGCGAATGTTTATTCTGCCCGTAGAGTGTGCCAAGGTAGATGTGCCAATTTTTATAACAACCCTCATTTTATAAGACCTCGGTTAATAAAGTTTTTCATAGCATAAAAGGATTCATCGCTTATAATATGCTCAATTTTGCAGGCATCCTCCAAGGCGGTTTCCTTCTCAACACCCAGAGCCGCCAAAAAATCGCAAATAGTTGTATGTCTTTCAAATATTTTTTTAGCGGTTTTAAGACCTTCTTCGGTAAGCGAAATATAACCCTCTTTACTAACGGTTATATATCCGCCGTTTTTTAAAAGCCCTACTGCACGGCTTACACTTGGTTTTGAATATCCCATATATTCAACAATATCTATTGAACGGACAAAATTACTTTTTTGAGACAAGATATATATAGTTTCAAGATACATTTCTCCCGATTCCTGCAGATTCATAGGTAAGCCTCCTTCAAAAACATATTTCTATCATTTTAACACATTTAAAACAAAAAATCAAATTTTTAGTATTTTTCCAAAAAAGAATGAAGTTCACCGCTATCGCTGTCTCTGAATCCCGGAATAGTTGCCATATTAACATTATGCAGACTTCTGAAAATATTATCGTCCGCCTCGGGATTTTGAAGCTTTATATCGGCTATAAGCTGTTTTATCTCCTTACGCTTTGACATAAGCTCAATATCGGCATTATTTTCGGTCATTTTGCAGGCACACAGCAAGAATTTCAGTCCGTTTGACTCTGCCCAATTTATAATATCCTTTTCCTTTACCTTATAAAGCGGACGAATAAGCTCCATCCCCTCAAAATTGGTGCTGTGAAGCTTTGGAAGCATTGTCTTAATTTCAGAGGAGTACATCATACTCATTAAAACAGTTTCTATAACGTCATTAAAATGATGTCCAAGTGCTATCTTGTTGCATCCAAGCTCACGTGCCTTACTGTAAAGGCAACCGCGTCGCATACGGGCACAAAGGTAACAGGGCGAACCGCCAACTCGGTCGGTCACCTCGAAAATATCGCTTTCAAAAATTGTAACAGGCAAATTTAAAAGCTTTGTATTATATTCAATCAGTTTGCGGTTTTCAGCATTATAGCCCGGGTCCATTACAAGGTAGACTAGTTCAAACGGAATCTCGCTATGAAGCTGTAGTTGTCTTAAACAGCACGCCATAAGCACCGAATCCTTACCGCCCGAAATACAAACGGCAATTTTATCATTTTCACTTATCAGGTCATATTCCTTTATCGCCGCTACAAAATTTCTCCAGATATTTTTTCTGTATCTCTTAATAATGCTTCTTTGCACTTCCTCGTGCCTTAAAAGTTCACGTTTTGCCAAAATAATTCTCCTTAAAAAATTCCCGATACATACATTATATATGTATCGGGAAAGTTTTTCAACTATTAAGTTTTAAAAAGACTTATTTGCCGTACTTCTCACGTGCAACATAAGATGTATGCAAATCGTGGTGAGCCTTATGACCGCCGAAACCGTCATACCACTCACTGTAAAGTGTCTTTACAACAGGAGATTCGTGAGACTTTCTTAATGTAGAAGCTGCATCTTGGTCATAAAGAGCCTTTGCACGAACTGCCTTAAGGTCTACAGTATCACGAACATACTGAGGCTGGATAGGCTGACCACCGCCGTTTACACAACCGCCGGGGCATCCCATAATCTCAACAAAGGTCCAACCGTCAGGGTTGCCGGCCTTCATTCT
>JAZNBP010000025.1:0-5110 GCA_045587085.1 Acutalibacteraceae bacterium
ACCCCTTACGAAGATAAAGAATGGTAAGTTATTTATAATTTTGTTGGTCCTATATTGACACACACGTGTCGGGTAGCCCAATTTTACAAAACGGCAAACTAATTGGAGCTGTAACCCACGTGCTTATAGACGACCCCACCAAAGGTTATGGCATCTTTGCAGAAAATATGCTTGAAACCGCGCAATCCGTAGGGGAGGGGTCACCCCTCCCGCAAAACAATAAATTAAAAGATGCATCATAGCGACACAAATCCGTTGCAGAAACTCAATGTTCTGCAACGGATTTGTTTATTTTATTTCTAATAATTGTTTCTTGTTGTATCGGAAAGGTATGCTTTAATGCTCTTGCCGATTTTTCTTTTGAATGCGGTTCTGAAATACGAAACGTCGGAAAAGCCACAGCGAAGGGAAATTTCTTTTTGTGAAAAATATCCCGTTTCGAGCAAGGATTTTGCATATTGAATTCTTAGCGTGTCTAGGTAATCCTTGGGCGAGGTGCCATATATTCTTCTGAATTCGCGGCGGTAATATGCAGGCGAAACAAAGGTGTTTTGCGAAATTTCTTTTATAGAAAGCTCGGCATTCCAAAGATTTTGGCGCATATATTCGGCAGATTCTATAATTTTAGCGTCTTTAGGGTTGTTGCTAAATCCAATATCGTGAGCAAGCTCGGCGAAAATTTCATAGACAATAGCGGTGATTTTATACATACATCCAACGCTGTTTTCGTATTTTAGGTTAAGCGCCTTAAGAAACAGATTTTTATATTTTTCGCTATCATTCACCTTAAAAATTTGTATTTCTTCAAAAACGTAATTAAGAGAATTGAAATGAATTCCCAAAATTTCTTCTTCCTCGTTATTTCTCACGTAAGAAACACCTTCGGGAATTATACAAACGCTGACAGGCTCAAAGGTAATGGTTTTTCCCTTGCAAATATATTTTCCGCCGGTTTTAAGACGTAGTGTTAAAGCAGAAAAGGAACGGGCGGGAACGAAAACTCGCCCCTTTTTTTGATGATAATTCAAAACGTCAATGCTTGATATTGTAATGTTTTCGGGTAACATTTTTTCACCTCAAGAGCATTTTATCGCGTTTTGTATCGAAAATCAAGTGTTTTGTATCGAAAATAACCTTGTTCAATATCGAAAATCATATATAATTATAGTGAAGAACCATAAAGGAGATATGATATGAATTTTTGTTCAAACCCTTCAGAACTTAAAATAACCGATATGCGTTTTGTTGATATAGACGGCGCGCCAAAGAGATGTACGATTTTAAGAATCGATACAAACCAAGGCATAAGCGGTTTTGGTGAAGTGCGTGATGCATCGTCAAAAACCTATGCGTTAATGCTTAAAAGCCGAATTTTAGGTGAAAATCCTTGCAACGTAGATAAAATTTTTCGTAAAATAAAGCAATTTGGTGGCCCTTCACGTCAAGGCGGCGGTGTTTCAGGTATTGAAATCGCCCTTTGGGATTTGGCAGGTAAGGCTTACGGAGTACCTTTATATCAGCTTTTGGGCGGTAAGTTCCGTGATGAAATACGTGTTTACTGTGATACGGACGTTGATGGCAAGCATACAGGTCACGATATGGGACTAGCACTTAAGAAAAGAATGGATATGGGCTTTACATTTTTAAAAATGGACTTAGGAATAGGTCTTCTTTTAGACGAGCCCGGAACACTTAATGCTCCTTTAGGATTCATTGATGATATGAAGAAATATGCAAGCCATATTCTCAATGTTCAGGGCGGAAGTGTTACTGCAGATATGGTAAAACATCAAAAGAGTTATTCTATTGTTACTACTGCACATCCACACACGGGCATACACTTGACAGAAAAGGGTCTTGATTTCCTTGAAAATTATGTAAAGGAAGTAAGAGAGGTAATCGGTTATGAAGTGCCTCTGGCAATCGACCATTTCGGTCATATATGTGTTGAAGATTGCATCCGTTTTGCAAGAAGGATGGAACCGTATAACCTTGCTTGGATTGAGGATATGATTCCTTGGATGTATACCGACCAATATGTAAGACTTAAGAATTCTACTACTATTCCTGTTTGTACAGGTGAAGATATTTATCTTAAAGAGGGCTTTGAAACTCTTATTAAAGCAGGCGGTGTGTCGGTTATTCACCCTGATATTTTAACCTGCGGCGGTGCGTTAGAGCTTAAGAAAATCGGAGATATAGCAGACGAATATGGAGTAGCTACCGCAATTCACATGGCAGAAAGTCCCGTGGCTTGCTTGGCTGCTGTTCAAACGGCTGCTGCTATGCACAATGTATTGGCACTCGAATTCCATTCTGTTGACGTTCCTTGGTGGGCAGATATGGTTAAAGGAATTGATAATCCTATATTCAAAGATGGATTTATAAAAGTTCCCGAGAAACCCGGTCTTGGTTTCGATGACCTTAACGAAGAAGTACTCCGTCAGCATATTAATCCAAATATTCCAGGTTACTTTGAACCTACGGATGAATGGAATAAGGAATTTTCGAACGATAGAATTTGGAGTTAATAGGGTTGAAGAATTATTTAAGCGGGTGTATAAATGATATTAGCAGATTATTTTAAAAGTGAACACGATTCAACCTGGGATTTTGCTCTGCAATGCGGAGTAAATAAGGGTGTTATCCGTTTGCCTGAAGATAAGGATTTTGACATAACCGATTTTTCCCATTGGAAAACATTACATAAAAATTTCACCGATTTCGGCATTAAGCCTATAATTATTGAGCCGTTACCTAACGAACTTCACGACCACATTAAAGCGGGTGACAAAAAACGGGACGAGTGCATTGAAAAGGCTATTAAGATGCTCGAATATATGAACGAGCTTGATATTCGTACCGTTTGCTTTAATTGGATGGCTCATATCGGTTGGCTAAGAACCTCAGATAGCGTACTTGAACGCGGAAACGCTCTTGTTACAGGCTTTGATATGAAGGATTTTACACCTACCGATAAGGTAATTACGGCACAGCAGCTTTGGAATAATTACGAATATTTTATTAAAGCGGTTATTCCGTATGCTGAAAAATACAATGTTAAATTAGCCTTACATCCCGACGACCCACCGCTACCGAAACTCGGTAATGTGGAAAGAATAATGATTTCCTACGAGAATATCAAAAAGGCAGTCTACGGTGTTGTGGATTCACCTATTCTCGGTGTTACAATGTGTCAGGCAACCTATCATATGATGGGTGAGGACCTTTACAAGGTAATTCCCGAATTAAAGGATAAAATTTTCTTTATTCATTTCAGAAATGCCCGTGGAAACAAGCTCTGCTTTAACGAAACCTTTCATGATAACGGCGAACTTGAAATGGGTAAGCTTTTAAAGCTTTATGATTCTTTGGGAATTGATGTGCCTATCCGTGTAGACCATGTGCCACTTATGGCAGGGGAAACACAGGAAATTGCAGGCTATACCGCCCTTGGCAGACTTTATGCAATCGGCTATTTAAAGGGTTTGCTTGAGAATTTATAAGAGAGGTAAATTATGACTGATATGTATATTGCCTCCTGTGATAGAGAGGGCGGAATTTATCATTATAAGTTTGACGGTAAAACCGTTACCGAAAAGCAGTTTTACCCCTTAGACCGCCCTACATATATGGAAATTAAGAACAACAGGCTTTATGCAACTTTGCGTGACCCAAAAGGTACAGGGGAAAGCGGTGTGATTTCCTTTGATTTAGATAGTGAGGGTAACCTTATAAATGAAAGCGAAATCATCTATACAAAGGGTGTTGTAGGCTGTCATTTAACAGTGACCGATGCGGGTATTTTTGTTGCGAGTTACCTTTCGGGCAGTGTTTTCAGAAGCCCCGATTTGCTCGTAACTCATACAGGTAAGGGTGTTAACCCTGACAGACAGGAAAGCGCCCACACCCATTGCACTGTCCAGACTCCTGACGGTAAATATATCTGCGTTGCAGACTTAGGACTTGATAAAATTTTTGTGTATGATATGGAGCTCAAATCTGTGTCCTCTGTGAAGCTGCCCGACGGTGTAGGACCAAGACACTTGGTATTCAGTGATGACGGCAGATTTATGTACTGTATCACTGAGCTGTCTTCTCAGGTTTTCAGCCATAATTATTGTGACGGAAAACTCGAAATAATAGAGAGTATTAACGCTTTACCTGAGGATTTCAAGGGTGAAAATACCGCCGCGGCTATCAGACTGAACGGTGAATACCTTTATGTTTCCAACCGCGGACACGATTCTATTGCGATTTTCAAGGTAAACGGCGGAAAGCTTTCACTTGAGGATATTGTTTCCTGTGGCGGCAAATGGCCGAGAGATTTTAATATCTGGAACAATTACCTTGTTTGCACTAATGAGCACACTAATGATGTTACATTTTTTGAACTTGATAACGGAATTCCAAAGCTTATAGATTTAAAATTAAATATGCCCGATCCCTTAAATGTAATCTTTAATTGAAGTAGGAATATAAAATGCATTTTAATGACAGAGAAAGTATAATTGCTTTAACACCGCTTTGAAAGACGAAAGATTACCCGACGGCAGACCGAAGGTAGAGGATAAGTACTTAGATGCCCTTTACGGAATGACCTTGGAAGAAGTCTGGAAGCCGATATATGTATTGGGCTACGAGCATCAGTTTGTTGGCGGTGGCGAAAATCCGATGCATACACTACATAATGATGACAGAAAGTCCTGTGGCTTGCCTCGCGGCTGTTCATACTGCTGCAGCAATGCACAATGTTTTAGCACTTGAATTCCATTCAGTAGATGTTCCTTGGTGGGCAGATATGGTTAAAGGAATTGATAATCCTATATTTAAAGATGGATTTATAAAAGTTCCCGAAAAACCGGGTCTTGGTTTTGATGACCTTAATGAAGAAGTTTTAAAACAGCATATTAACCCGAATATTCCGGGTTATTTTGAACCTACTAACGAATGGAATAAAGAATTTTCTAATGATAGAATTTGGAGTTAATTTGAATAGAAAAATAAGCTTTGATGGAGAAAAAACTATATGGAATTATTTTGTAATAATTTTAAAGTTTTTATAGATGAAAATACAGGTTTTCCTAAGAAAATTATATATAACGAAGAC
>JAZNBP010000026.1:0-5745 GCA_045587085.1 Acutalibacteraceae bacterium
ATATTTCACAGGTGATTATGTCGGTGCTACCGAATATTGAAATAGTAACACTGCTTATAATACTTGTAACACGCAAATTCGGGGTGCGTGCGATTTATTCGGTATATGTATTTGCATTTTGCGAAATATTAACCTATGGTATACATATTTGGGCTATAAATTATTTATATGTTTGGACTATATTGCTTCTTGCAATACTGCCTATAAGAAAAATAGACAATGTTTTTCTTTATATTGTTATTGCGGGAATTTTTGGGCTTTTATTCGGAACGCTTTGCTCAATACCCTATTTTATAACAGGGGGATTTGCCTTCGGCCTATCGTATATTATAAGCGGTATTCCCTTTGACTTTATGCATTTAATAGGAAACGTTCTGACAACCGCCCTTTTATATAAACCGCTAACCATCATTATGAATAAAATGAAATGAAAAACAGCTCAAAGTCTAAGACTTTGAGCTGTTTTTTATTTAAATAATGTTTGGAAAATTTCTTTAATATATTCTACTGGATTACTTCCGTCGCTTTTAGGGTACACAAATATAATAAGACAAATTGCGGCAATTAAAACGAAAAGCAGTATTGTCAAAATCATTATCGGGATATTTAGCGATGATATTTTCTTTACAACGGAATCGTCCTCATCAAAAATTTCATCATCCTGAGTAAATTTAATATTTTCGGGAGTTATTTCCTCGGGTTCAATTTCAGGAACTATGGATACCAGCTCTCTGTCAGTTTCGGGAGTGTAAAAATAGGTTTCTTCTATTTCATCTGCTTCAAAATCGGTAACTATACCGTTTGAGGCATCCCCAAATTCCTCTATTTCATCTATATTTTGCTCTTCCTCTGCGTCTTGATTTTCATCATAAATAAGATTAGCTATTTCAAAAGGCACAGGGTCCAAATCTCCGACATTGCTTTCAACCAACTCAATATCCTCGTCAGGAGCTTCAGCCTCATAGGTTGTATCCACATCATCTAAAAGCTGAATGTCATCAGAAATCGGCTCAATAAACTCATCCTCTTCAAAGATTTCATCTATCAAATCAATTTTAGGCTCGGGTTCTTCCTCATCCTCGTCGGTTATAAGAACAATTTCCTCATAATTTTCAGTAGAAATATCCTCGTCAGGGGTTCCTAAGAAAAGGTCTTGCGACTCGTTTTCCTGTGTTTCCACTTTAGAAATGTCTGAAGCCAGAGATATTGCTTCGCTTACAATAGCTGCGGCAGAGGCAGTTACCGCCGCCGTTTTTAAAGCTTCAGAAACATCGGGAGAAGCAGCCGACACCACTGTGTCTAATGTATCTGATAACACCTCTGTTGGCACCGGTGAAACAACACTTTCTGTATCGCTTGATGCTTTTTTGTTATCAGCTTCGATATTATTTTCTGTAATATTACTCTTAAGCTCTGCCGCGTAAAGCTCACTTATATACGGGTGAATTAAATTTTCAACAATCGTTTTTCTGACAGTTCGGCTTTCTGAAAGCAAAATCATAGTCTGGGGGCCTCTTTCAATTATACATCCGCCGAAAAATCCGTCTGATGTAACAAGCGGAGTAGCCCCTGCTATTATATTAATCGGAGCATCGGTCTTTATTCCGTAAAGCTTATTATCAACCTTATCTAAACCGCTTCCTATTGCAGAAGCCGTAGTGGCAATCGAGCCCTCGTCCCCAAAAAGCGGACCTACTACCATTATAATTTTACTTCGGGAAACTGCACGTGCCAAGCTATGCACCATTATTTTTCTATCGGTCGCTTTGTCAGTAAGCAATCTCATTCTACAGCAACCGCAAAGATTAAATTCCATTTCAAAATCAGAATTGGTTTTATAATAAATAATATCAACCTTCATATTTTGAAACATTTTACATTCCTCCTACTTTTAAAAGGGATAATCAAGTCCTCTTTTTTTATACCACGCCTTAGGATATCTAACATTCTTATTAAGTGTAGCGTTTTCAGTATCAACAAAGGTTCCTTCATTTTCTCGTGTTTTTCTTGCCATAACAACAAGTCTTGCATTCTTAAAATCGTTACAGCAGGTAACAAGAGTTAAAAATTCATCCTCTTTATTTACATCTACGGTAGTTTTTATAAAGCTACGCTGTAGTGCTTCCTCATACCAGAAATTAAAGTTGCTCTCGCTTGAAAATTTGTTTTTGTATATGTCATACATATGTCCGGCGTCGTCTTTCCTTTCAGCATTTAAAACAAACACCGCATATATTTTATAGGTTTCGGTATCGCTGTAAAGGGAAGTGAATTCAATCGTTGGATTTTCTATATAAAAATTAAGATTTCTTAACTTTTTAAGCTCACCGAACATCATACCGTCCTTCATATTATGACCGAACAATACGATATTTTTGTCGGTTTTATCTTCCCTTATAATGTTTTCACTGTACGCAAAAACTGCACCATATCTGCTTTGCTCGCCCTTTTGATTGTGGGTTAAATAATAATCGTTGTTGTCGGTCTTGTAAACCGGATTGTCAATCTTAGTGTTGCTAAGCCTTACCCACCCTATAAAATCCTTATTTTCCTTTAAAAGAGCCTGCTTTACGGCATAGTTTTCATCCTCAGATTCGGTATTCGCGGTAATTTCCTTGTTATACCAGATTTGCCTGCTTTCTTCAATTATATTTTTTTGCCTTTGCGTATCGGTAAGATAACCGCCTATCACAATAGAAGAAACAATAACTCCCACAATTGAAAGCAGGAATAAAAGCTTTAAGAGTATTTGCTTTATATTGTCTTTAGAATTAGGCAAATAACTTCTTAAAAAGGATTTAAAGCGTTTTAGCGACTTGTTATCATTTTCCTTTAAATGACTCATTTTTTCAACCTATAACTTCCATAATAAATTTAAAAAGCTCAATCACCGCCGATTTTCTCACGTAGTCTCGGCTAGACGGCTTAATATTTAAAAGCTTAGAAACAGTTTTGTCTTTTACCGATACGGCTATAAAAACATATCCTACGGGGTGTCCTTCAGAGGAATTTGGCCCTGCTACTCCTGTTACCGAAACGCCAATATCAGCATTTGCCTTTACTCTTACGCCTAATGCCATTTCGCTTGCGGTTTCACTTGATATGGTGCCAAATTTTTCGAGCGTGTCAGGACTTACACATAAAACTTCATTTTTTGTCTTGGCAGAATAGGAGCAAACCCCTAACTCAAAAACCTCGGAAGCTCCCGACACAGAGGTAATATATTCCGACACCATACCGCCTGTGCAGGACTCTGCAGTAGCAATTTTTAAATTGTTCCGCTTTAAAAACGATACTAATTCTGTGGCCTTTTCTAAAAGAATTTTTTCTGTCATAAAATCCTCTAATCTATATATGAATATTCGGTCTGTGAAATTGCCTTTTCAATTAAAGCCTCGATATCAAGCTTTTCCTCTGCTTTTTCGCAAAGATTTATCGTAGGTCTTGTCTTCGGGTGCTTTGGAGTGAAAACAGTACAGCAATCCTCATAAGGTAAAATCGAGGTTTCAAAGGCATCTATCTTGCGTGAAATTCTGATAATTTCCTCTTTATCCATACCGATAAGAGGTCTAAGTGTCGGCATTGTGCATACCGTATCGGTAACAACTAAAGCCGGAAGCGTCTGACTTGCTACCTGACCTAAGCTCTCACCCGTAATAAGGGCAAGGCTTCCCGAATTTTTAGCAATACGCTCAGATATTCGCATCATCATTCTACGCATTATGAGGGTAAAATACTCCTCAGGGCAGTTTTCGGCAATCATATCCTGAATTTCGGTAAAAGGTACTATTGCCAAATTTATAGTTCCGCTATAGCGTGCCACCTTTGAAAGTAACATTCTTACCTTTTGCTCTGCACGAGGGCTTGTATAAGGTGGGCTTGCAAAGTGAATTGCATTAAGTCTCAGTCCCCTTTTAGCCATAGTCCAAGCAGCAACAGGACTGTCTATACCGCCCGATATCAAAATAGATGCTGTACCTGCAGTACCTACGGGCAATCCGCCTGCACCCTCTATCTGTTCGCCTCTTACATAAGCGGCATAATCCCTGACCTCTACAAAAACAATTTTTTCGGGATTGTGAACATCCACCCTTAAATGGGGATAAGCTTCAAGCAAAGCACCGCCAAGCTCCCTTGCTATTTCGGGCGAGGTAAACGGAAAGGTCTTATCTGCACGCTTTACCTCTACCTTAAAGGTTTTCACTTTGTTAAGGTCGTTTTTAAGATATGCTACTGCCTTTGTGATGATGTCCTCCATAGACTTTTCGCAAACACAAGCACGGCTGAATGCGGCAATACCGAACACTCTGCCAACCGTTTCGAGTGCCTCGTCAAAGTCAAAATCCTCACCCGCAGGCTCTACATAAATTGTAGACTGAGCCTTTCTGATATTAACATCGCCTATTTTTTTGAGACGGCGACGCATATTCTTGATTAACGCATCCTCAAAGGTATTGCGGTTAAGACCTTTAAGGGCTAGCTCGCCATTTTTAATAAGTATTATTTCCTTCATATTTTTGACCGCCTAAGCTTTTTGACCGCCTCACTTAATGCGTCAAGCAATAGGTCGATTTCCTCCTTAGTATTATCCTTACAAAAGCTTATTCTTAGTGCACTGTCTATATGCGTTTTGTCAAGCCCTAGGGCACTAAGCACATAGCTAAGCTCCCCCTTAGCACAGGCACTTCCCGATGAAACAAAAATATTTTTGCTCTCTAAAAAGTGAAGCAGTGTTTCCGAACGGTAAAACGGTATGGAAATATTAAGTATATAGGGTATAGCATTATCGGGGGAATTAATTTTTATAAAATCACATTTTGAAAACTTTTCCCGCGCGTATTTATTTATTTCAGATATTTTTTGATAGGATGCGTCAACGCTTCCAATATCCGACACCGCACCCATAAAGCCTGCTATAAGCGGTAACGACTCTGTTCCCGAACGCAACCCCTTTTCCTGACCACCACCCGTAATAAAGGGTGCTATTGTGATATTCTTTTTCTTATAAAGTGCACCTATGCCCTTTGGTCCGTGAATTTTGTGAGCACTGATACTCATCAAATCGACATCCAAATGCTTTACATTAATAGGAAGCTTTCCAAAGCCCTGTACTGCGTCGCAATGAATAAACGCCCTTGGGGCTTTTTCCCTTACGATACGGGAAATTTCATCAATAGGCTCAATAGCACCTATCTCATTATTAACAAGCATAACGCTTACTAAAACCGTTTTGGGGTTAAGTGCTTCTCTTAACTGCTCTAAATTCACAATACCGTTTTTATCGGTATCAAGCAAAACTATCTCAAAGCCCACTTTTTCAAGTCTTTTTACGGTTTCAAGCACCGAGGGATGCTCAATTTTAGTGGTGATTATGCGGTTTCCAAAGCCTTTTCTTTTAAAAGCCGACATTATAGCGGTGTTGTTTGCCTCTGTGCCCGAAGCGGTAAAAATTATTTCGGACTTATCAGCTGATATACTGCGGGCTACCGTTTCCCTTGCCTTTTCCATTAAAAGCTCAGCATCAAAGCCAAGACTATGTAGCGATGACGGATTTCCCCAAGTATCACACAAGGCGGTATTTATACACTCTATCGCCTTTTTACAAGGCTTTGTTGTAGCACTGTTATCAAAGTAAATTATAGCCTTCACCTTCAAGACATACTTATTCAAATACATTATACACTATTCTTAACTAATTCTCAATAGCAAATATTGTATATCGTCATAAATTTTACTATTTTAAAT
>JAZNBP010000027.1:0-20634 GCA_045587085.1 Acutalibacteraceae bacterium
GAAACTACTATAAGTGTATCCTTTTCAGTTAAGCAGTAGCGTTCAAAAATTGGCTCGGCAATGCCTGACATACGCTCCATACAGCTACTTTTTGCAGCACCGTTATGAAGCATTAAATCGGTATCAAGCATAGCACTGACATTGCAAAGTCCACCGGCTCTATAAAAGCAGTCAAGCCCTATAAGGTGTGAATGTCCGCAACCGAAAATGTAGATAATACCGTCGTTTTCGATTGTTTTTGCAATAAGCTTTGCACCTGATATAATCTTTTCCCTTTGGGTATCCTTTATTTTGGATAATAGAGATGTGATTTTATCGAAATATGTATCGGTAATCATTTGTTCAAAACCCTGTTATAGTTTCTGCCGATATTGTCCCAAAGCTCAATCGGGTCTTTGGCTGCAACAGAGGTTCCGTAGCCACCTCTGTAAGTCCAGGTAGCCAAGCGGTCAACACCTAAATCACGGTACATATCAACAACCTTATCAATTTGTGCAAAATCTGCAGGTCTGTTATTGTAGCCCATAAGCCAACGTTCGGACTGTTTTCCGTATTTTTTAGCCATTTTAACGGTTCTTTCGGTGATATCACGGAAAAAGCTTTCGGGCAAGGTCCAATTAATGATTGTGGTAGAGAAAACATCAAAATAAGGACAAGCGGCTACCATTTCCCAATTATCATAACCACGAAGCTCGGTTACATAATATGTATTCATTGTAGCGTGAACACAGCAGGTGATTTCAAGGTTAGGATTATATTCCTTTAAAGCCTTTGAAGTGTCAGAAAGGGTAAAGAGAGCCACTCTGGAACGGAACTGCTTAACATCGTGGTTCATAAATTTGGGCATTTCGTAGCCATAATATTCCTCAAACTTTTTCATACACTCGGGACAACGGCAAGCCCAATCATCACCTGCACCGCCTGTGATAGAAGCATAGGATTTAGGATATGCATAGTGTGGCTCGTCCCAGAAAAATCCGTCAACCTCGGTTTCGCGGGCAAGCTTTAAGCAGATATTTTTAAAATAATCTCTGAAAGAGTTGGTATTAAAGCAAGCTGCATTTAATACCTCACCTGTGTAGGCAGAAACCTGTCTGTGGTGAATATTGTTCTGCAAGAAAAGACTTACCTGCTCACCGCCGAAGTATTTACCAATACCCCAAGGGTCGGCAATTACACGAAGGCCAAGCTCGTGTGCGGCTTTTACGATGTTATTGATATTAGGGAACCAAAAGTCCATATCAAACTCTGTAATAGCCAAAATTACTGTATCACAACCGTGTTCCTTCATTTCCTTAAAGTCTTCGATTGCGTGCTCTACATAGTTTAATCCGTAGTAGCTGACTGCTGTGTGCTTAATCATAAAAACACTCCTTAATATATTTTTTTAAATTATAACATTTTAATGCTTTTCTGATAACCCATAAAAAATAACAAAAGGTGGATTTTTCGCAACAAAAAAGGTATATCCTCAATGTGGGGATATACCTTATATAATATAAAGCGTTTATTTTGAGTAAGCCGAGGGTGAAACCCCACACTGCTTTTTAAAAACACGGCTAAAGTATTTCACGTCTGAAAAACCGCTTTTTTCTGCAGCAGACTCTACTGTACAGTAGCCACTTGTCAACAGTTCCTTTGCGTAGGAAATGCGAAGGTCGGAGATATATTTATTTGGTGTGGTGTTGTAAAGCTCGAAAAAAAGCTTTCTGAAATAGGTGCCACTTACATTAACGAGCGTGCACAAAAACGCAACATCAAGCTGAGGGTCTGAAAAATTCTGGTTTATGTATCTTATTGCAGGCTTAAGCTTATCATATGTTGGGTTCTTTAGACTGCGTGCCTGCTCTTTTACGAGCTTTTCAAGTATTGAATAAAAAATAGAAACAGTTTTAAGGTAGTAGCCTGCCTTTTTATTATTCCAACTGTCAAGTGCTGCCAAAAAAAGCTCCTTAAAACGGTCGGCATTATCGGGGTGTATAATTTTAAAGCAGTTTTCTGTATTGTTTTCTAAGTCGAAATGAATAACAACAAGCTTTTCTTTGTTGGATTTAAGGTGATAACCAACATTTGCCGGCATAAAAAGTATGTCGTTATCAGAAACGGAAGTATCGATTTTGCCGTCAGAAAAAACTGCGTCACCCTTTAGTCTGAAGGATATGGCATTAAATTCACGCGGAGAAACGTAGGTGTTGTTTTTCTCCCAACCAAGCTCTAAAACCGAAATAATTTTTGCGGAAAAGCCACCAAAATCAAACTGCATTAAATCACCCCTAATTTATTTTTTGTATTATAGCACAATATCTTATTTTTTTCAATCGTTACCCTTTTCAAACATCTGCACATTTGTTTATTTTGCACTAAAGATACGGCTTATACACTCGAAAAGTAAAATTTTTGAAGTAAAATGGCAGTAAATGTCATTTATGCATATTGATTAAAATATGTCTCTAAAAACTAAAAGAATCAACTTGAAAAATGAGTGTAAAAGTTAAAAAATTTGGAATATTTGTGTTGACAAATTAACCAATAATATGTATAATCAGTATAGTAAATGTTAACATACAAAGAACGAAAAATTGATATTTTTTTGAAATTCTTGTCAATTTTGTGTTATGTAAACCCAAAAAACGACTTTTTCCGCCTTTTCAAAAATTTGCAAAAGGCTCAAAAAACGCTAATTGGTAAAAATTACTAGATATTGGATTTATAAGTTTGTTTTTAGCGATTAGTAATTTTTGGTTATTTTATACATTGGCGGGATTTTAAAAGATTATTTTCAGAGAACTTCTCAAAATGTGGGTTTTGTTTCTGCAAAGCCTTTTCTGTGTTTTGAATAGGGGTTCTCGATTTTCGCGTATTATTGTATATTAATAAATATATATAAAGAAGGAGTACATCTAAATGAAAAAAGTCAGCAGAGCGATAGCAGTAATTTTATCGGTTCTAATGCTAATTTCACCTATGGCAGTATCTGCTGCGGCGAAAAAGGCAACTGATGATGCTGTCTTAACTGCCGAGGAGTATAACTCCTATATGTCGGGCGTTTATTCTGACATAGTGGCAGTGGGCGGTATTGTTGTAGAGCTCGATAAAAAGCTAGAGAAAGAAGGAGCAGAGCTTAGCCTTTCTGTACCTAAAGACGGAGTTTATGTCCTAGGTATGGCTTATAGCACTGCAAATCATACTGCGTCTAAAGTAGAACTCAGCTTCAAGCTTGACGGTGCCGATTTATTTGCCGGCGAGTTGGTTGAGCTTGACAAGATTTGTCAGGACGTTGGTGGCATACGAGTTGACAATAAGGGTAATCAGTTCGCTGCGGAGCAGGGTGCATTTAAGTACAATGCGTTTATGTATCCCTTAAACAAGGATACATTTGAAACCTACTCAATTTCACTTACTGCAGGTGAGCACAAAATTTTCATGGCTTCTCTCAATGATGAGATTTTCGTTGAAAAGATTGCACTTAAGCCTCAGAAGGCAATAGCAGCTTATAAGGCACCTGCGGATGCTGCTAAGAATTACAAGGGTGAGGCTATTATCCAAGAGGGAGAGACAGCTCTTTGGAAGTCAAGCAGTTGGCTTGTAGCACAGGCAGATAATTCCAGCTGGAATGTAACTCCTGAGGATCCTATGCTCAATAAAGTGAATTACATAGGTGGTAACAACTGGAGTGACAACGGTGCTACCATTACTTGGGCAATTACCATTCCTGAGGACGGTTATTACAAAATGGGCTTTGCATACAGACAAAGCTTGGTAGTAAACTACAGTAGTTACAGAAGGCTTCTTATAGACGGCGAGTGTCCGTTTAAAGAGGTTGAAAATATTGCGTTCCCCTACAATACAGGCTGGGGCAGACTCAATTTGGAGGATAAGGAAGGCAATCCTTATATGTTCTACCTTGAAAAGGGAACACATACATTAGCACTTCAGGTAACCCTCGGTGAGTACGGTGCAATTTGTGAGGAGCTTGAGGATATCGTTGCTGACCTTGGTGAGCTAAATCTTAAGATGACAATGATTACCGGCGAAACCGTTGATATAAGCCGTGACTATGACCTTTTCGCTTATATCCCTGATTTGGAGGAGCGCTTAACCAAGGACGAGGCTGATTTAAAGCGTCTTGAGGAAAAGATTATAGAAATTTCCGGCGGTGAAAGTAGCTCCTATGCACTTGTGCTCAGAAATATGAGACAGTCAATTAATCAGATGCTCAAAAATAAATTTACTGCTGCAAACTATAAGAGCGATTTCTATACAAACTACAGTAGCTTGAGTGTTTGTCTTACAGATATGCAGTCAATGCCGCTTGATTTAGACCAGATAATAATCGGCTCTGCAGATGATGAGGAAAGCTTTAAGCCCAAGGGTGGCTTTATTGGCTTCTTTAAGTCAGTTTGGTTCTCAACAAGACGTTTCATAGCAAGCTTTGCTAACGATTACAGAAGCTCTGCTAAAAAGTCTAAAAACAGCTTAACCTTATGGGTTAACTGGGGTCAGGACCAGGCGAGAGTGCTTAACTCATTGGCTCAGTCAACCTTTACAGCTGAAGAAAAAATTGACGTTGAGGTACAGGTTGTAAACGCAACCGTAGTTCAGGCTATTCTTTCTGGTAACGGTCCTGATATGGTGCTACAGTACTCAAGAACAGAGCCTGTAAACCTTGCAATGCGTGGTGCACTTTATGATTTAACTAATTTCCCTGATTACGAAGAGGTATTAGAAAACTTCGCTCCCGGTGCTGCTACACCTTATTATTATAAAGGCGGACTTTACGGTTTGCCTGATACTCAAAACTTTGATGTACTTTTTTATAGAACAGATATATTAGAAGAACTAAAGATAGATGTTCCCAAGACTTGGGATGAATTTAAGGGTGCTGCTGAAATACTTTTACATAATAACCTTTCTGCATACATTCCTTATACACAGATAGCTGAAACCACTACCGTTAATGTTGGTGTTGGCGGTCTTACGGCTTATCCCACACTCTTATTACAGAATGACATTAGTCTATATACAAAGGATGGTAAGAAATCCAATCTTACCACACCTGAAGCACTTAATGTATTTGCGGATTGGACTTCCTTCTACACAGAGTTAAAGATTCCTACGCAGATGAACTTCTACAACCGTTTCCGTTCAGGTACTACTCCTATTGGTGTTGCACCCTACAGTACTGCAATCACTATTTCTACCGAGGCTCCTGAGCTTGAGGGCAAGTGGGGAATGACCTTAGTTCCCGGTACAGTAAGAGAAGACGGAACAATAGACCATACTGTTTCGGGTTCAGGTACTGCTTGTTCAATTCTTAATATTTCAAAGAATAAGGAAGCTGCTTGGAAATTCTTAAAGTGGTGGACCTCTGCCGAAACACAAACAAAGTTCTCAACAAATGTTGAATCTATTTTAGGACCTCTCGGTCGTGTAATGGTTTCAAATACCGAAGCTTTAAAGAGCCTTTCTTGGTCTGAGGAAGAACTTTCTGCTATCCTCGAACAAAGAGAATGGCTTGAGGAAATACCTGAAATGCCGGGTAGCTATCAGGTATCACGTTCTATTGATATGGCATTCTATAATGTAATTAACAATCACGTAAACCCCAAGGATATACTCACAGAGTGGGGCAAGAATGCTGACAACGAAATTGCACGCAAATGGAAGCAATATACAAACCGTGGCAAATAAGTAAGGAGTGAGAAAATGGAAATTAAATCTAAAAAGTTAAAATCTAAAGGCTTACTTACAGGACCTGCCTATTATGTAATGCTTCTTCCGTTTATGGGCTTGTTTGCACTTTTTACCTTGGTGCCTATTGCTTCATCAATGGTTTTAAGCTTCTTTGACTATGATATGATTTCAACACCTATCTTTGTAGGTCTTCAAAACTATCTGCATATGGTTACAGAGGATAAGACAATATTCATCGTTTTGAAAAATACCTTGATTTTCTCTGTAATTGTAGGTCCTTTAAGTTATGTAATGGCATTATTACTAGCTTGGCTTATTAACGAGTTTTCGCACACAATGAGAACTATTTTTGCCTTCATATTCTACACCCCTGCATTGGTAGGCGGTAGTGCTTATGTAATTTGGCAAAACCTATTCAGCGGTGACAGCTACGGTTATATGAATAACATTCTGTTATCCGTTGGACTTATTACAGAACCTATTATTTGGTTTAAGGACACAAGCTACAATATGGTAATTATCATTATTGTTCAGCTGTGGATGAGTATGGGTGTTACCTTCCTTTCAAATTTATCAGGTCTTCAAAACGTTGACCCTGAGCTTTACGAAGCAGGTGCTATTGACGGTATTAAGTCCCGTTGGCACGAGCTATGGTACGTAACACTGCCTTCAATGAAGAGCATTTTGTTCTTTAGTGCGGTAATGCAGATTCAGTCCTCCTTCTCAGTAGGCCCTGTTATTACAGCACTTGCCGGCTACCCCAGTGTTAACAACTCGGTTGATACACTGGTAAGCTATATTAGCGACGTAGGTTCGGTACAGTATGAAATGGGTTATGCGGCCGCACTTTCTGTAATATTGTTCGGTATGATGGCGATATTCAGAGTAGTTGTCGGAAACGTTATGAAATTATTTGGAAAGTGAGCGTGATGAATAGTGACTAATATTAAAAAGACTTTTAAAGAGTTAAAATATAAGTTAAATAAGAAGCCGAAGGCACAATATAAACGCTATACACGCTCAAAGGCCGGCACAGCAATGTTATTTATTATTTTGGCTGCCGCTAGTATTTTCTTTGTACTTCCGCTTGTTTACTGTATTAACGCTTCGCTTAAGCCTTTGGATGAGCTACTTATATTCCCTCCAAAGATTTTTGTTCACAGACCGACACTTGAAAACTTTATCACATTGCCGTCAATTCTCGGCAGTCTCGGTATTCCGATTACAAGATATATTTTCAACAGCTTATTTATAGCACTTGCCGGTACAATTTTACATATTATTGCGGCTTCGCTTGCTGCCTTTGTTTTTGCAAAGACACATATTAAGGGTAGAACAATAATGTTTACAATAGTACAGTTCGCACTATTGTATAACGCAATTACCTTGGCTATTCCGCAGTATTTGATTTTCAGTAAGCTACATATGATTGATACATATTGGGTTTACATTTTACCTGCTATTCCGTCATCTATGGGATGCTTCCTTATGAAGCAGTATATGGATACCAGCGTTCCTACTCCGCTTTTGGAGGCTGCTTGTATCGACGGTGCAGGACCGTTCCAGATATTCTTCAGAATTGTAATGCCTATTGTTAAGCCCGCTTGGATGACACTGTTCCTGTTCTCATTCCAAAGCCAGTGGTCAAGTATTTCCGGCGGTACAATATTCAGTGAAGAATTAAAAACACTTCCGCAGGTATTAACCACCATTACTGCCGGTGGTATTGCAAGAACTGGTAGTTCAATGGCAGCTACGGTTTTATTATTAGTGCCACCGATGATAGTTTTTGTAATATCACAGACAAACGTAATGGAAACTATGAGCACTTCCGGTATTAAGTAAGAGCTTTATGATGAAAGAATGGAGGAGCTTATGAATAAGAAAATTTTTAAAATAGTCCTTTGTTTGTGTCTCTCACTTGTAATGCTTATAACACCGATTGCCACTTCTGCGGCATCACCTTATGAAGCATATACAAATCAGGATACAGAGGACGGTAAAAGAGTTACAATTTACTCACGTGATGTCTATAAGGCCGTAGAAATTCTTACAGCTGAAAGCCTAGGTATAGACAACCTATCGGGTATCACAGATGTGTTCGCTGCAGATAACGGAAAGATTTATGTGCTTTGTGGCGACCAGTCAAGATTGTTTGTATTGGACAGCGACTATAATTTTGAAAAAGAAATTAAGTTTTATGACCCTGAAATTGAATTTGAATATGATTATACCGGTGCCAAAGGTATTTATGTAGATAAAAACGAAAAGCTTTATCTTGCTGATACTCTTAACGGAAAAATAGTAATTGCAAATTCGGAGGGTGTTGTAGAGCAAAAACTGGGAACACCTGTATCCGATGTTATTCCTGAAGGATTTTTCTTTCAGCCTACCAAGGTTATACAGGACGATCAAGGATATATGTATGTACTGAGCCTTGGTTGTTACTACGGTATACTTCTATACTCAGACAAACAAGAATTTTTAGGCTATTACGGTGCTAACGAGGTTGAAAGCACTGTATTAGATACACTTGAAAATATTTGGCAATTACTTACAAGTAACGATACTAAGCGTTCTAAGCAGATTAAGAAATTACCTTATACCACAGTTGATATTGTAATGGATGATGATGGCTACATATATACTTGTACCGGTAAGGAGGAAGTTTCTCAGTCAGTCTCTACCGGTCAGATAAGAAAGATTAGCCCCGGCGGTTCAAACATTCTTTACAGCCGTTTGCTTGATGGTACTGCCGAATCCTCAACCGCACTTAACTTCTTAGAGTCTAAGATTATAAGAAGGTCAGGTACTGTTCGTACACAGAATATAGTGTCTATTGACGTTTCTGACAATGAATACATATATGCTTTGGACGCTATGTATGAAAAGATTTATGTTTACGACAGAGATTGTAATTTGGTAACCGTTTTTGGCGGTGGTACCGGTGTTGGTACACAAGTAGGAACCTTCAGCGGATCAAACTCTCTTGTTGTAAATGGTAATGATGTTCTTGTGGCTGACGAAGAAACACAGTCAATTACATTATTTAAGCTTACCGAATTTGGCGAAACGCTCTTTAAAGCACAAGGTCTTTATTTTGACAGCTATTATTCGGAAGCAAAGCCTTATTGGGAAAAGGTTTTAAAAATGGACGGTAACAACCGTTTAGCATACAGAGGTCTTGCAAAAGCTTATTACTATGAGGGCGATACTGAAACCGCAATTAAGTATGCTAAACTTGGTCTTGATTATGAGATTTATGACACTCTTCACCAAGAACGCGTAAAGCAATTTACAAAGGAAAACTTCACCTGGATTTTCTTTGGTGTAATTATTATAGTAGCTTTGCTTGTCTTTATAATCATTAAGATTCGCAAACGTGAAGAGCCAATTATCAAGAGTGTTAAGTGGCATAACTTCACTTCATGCTTTATACATCCGTTCCAGTCGTTTAATGACCTGAAGTACAAGCGTTACGGCTCAATTCCGATTGCAATCGGTACTAACGTATTTTTCTTCCTGTCGGTTGTACTAAAGAACACCGCTTGCGGTTTCTTGTTTGATAAGACAAACGCTCAGAACTACAGTGTTCTGTTTACAGTTGCACAGACGGTTGGAATTATAATTCTTTGGTCATTAGCTAACTGGGCAATATGCAGTGTTATGGAAGGTAAGGGTAAGCTAAAGGATATTTATATTGTATCCTCTTATGCAATGGTACCCTTGGCATTGTATAACTTTGTATATTTGATTCTTTCCTTTGTTCTTACTCTTGACAGTATAAACATAATAGTTGGTCTTGAGATAGCAATATATGTGTTTGTATTCTATATCTTGGCTATTGGTATTATGGCAGTTCACGAGTATAATTTCCCTAAATTCATTTTAACCGGAATCGTAGCTCTACTTATTATGATATTAATAGTATTTATCGGCTTTATGGTTGTAATTCTGTTACAGCAGTTCTGGAACTTTATTTATTCAATCTTTATGGAGGTAATGTATCGATGAAAAATGTTAATATACAGCTTCGCCGAATTCTTGCCTTCGTTTTAGTATTGGCACTTACCTTCCTTTGTAGCTGCAGTGGCAGTAAAAAGGCTGCTGTGAAATTCCCGAAGACGGTTGAACAATTGGCTACGGGTGAGCTTGCAAAAAATGAGAACTACACCTTAAGCTGGGATAAGGAAAAGCACAACGTAATTTTAACTGATAATAAATCGGGTAAAATTTGGGCAACAGTTCCTTATGAGTTTTCAGAGACTGGTGAGGAAAACGAGCAGCTCAACTCTCCTGTGCAGATAGAGTACATTACATCTTCTAACTACACAAACGAGACTCAAACAAGCTATGAAAAGGTTGTTAAAGCCGGCAGAGTAGCTTCTGAGGCTATAAAAAACGGAATTAAGTTTACATATTATTTTGACGAGGTCGGCATTTCAGTTCCCGTTAAATATACATTAAGAAAAGATTCTTTAGCGGTTACGGTTGATTTTGAAAATGCTACCGAAAATACCGAAAAGCTTCTTTCTGTAGCAGTTGCACCTTTCTTCTGTTCTGTAAAAAATGGCAACGAAAATTCCTATGTTGTTGTTCCTTCAGGTAGCGGTGCTATAATGGAAACAGACGTTAGAAATAACGGTACGAGAAAATATTCTTCAATGGTTTATGACCGTGACTATTCCTCGCTTATAAATGAAATCTTAACCGAGGATGAACATTTGCGTTTACCGATTTTCGGTGTAAAAGATGGCGATAATGCTGTTTTGGGCGTTATTGAAGATGGCGACGAAATGGCACAAATTTCTGCCGCTGCCGGTGACGAGTGCGGTTATTCAAACGCGTATGTAAGCTTTTATGCAAGAGGCTTTGACAGGAACGATATGTCCGACCATAGAACCGGCGGATTTAGACAAGACGCATACCAGGGCACTGAAAATATTACCGTTAAATCCTCAACGGTTGCCTTCTATCCTCTTTCGGGAGATAAGGCTACATATGTTGGTATGGCAGAAAAATACAGAGAGTATTTAAATACAAAGGGTTATTTAAAGAAAACCTCTGATACCGAGCAGGCTTATGCACTCTATCTAAAGGGTGCTGCAAATGTTGACGAGCTTTTACTTGGATTCCCTGTAACAGAAACTCATGCTCTTACTACCTTCTCTCAAGCTCAAAAGATTGTAAAAGAACTTTACAAGGCTACCGGAACTACTCCTGAGGTACAGCTCTTAGGCTTTGGTGAAAGTGGACTTAATCCTGGTAAGGTAGCAGGCGGATTTGATTTTGCTTCGGCTGTCGGCTCCAAAAAGGATAGAGAAGCACTTGAAAGCTACTGTAAAAAGAACGGTATTAACCTTTATACCGATTTCGATTTAGTTTATTTCTCTAAGGGCGGAAACGGATACAGTTCACTTTTCAATGCAACAAAGTCTGCAATGAAGCGTAAGGTAAACCTTTACTATAAGAATAAGGCAACCTGGAACTACGAAAAAGATTCAACCTATTACCTTCTTTCACGTTCAAGCTTGTCAGAGATTGCTAAAAAGCTTAATAAAACAATAGATAAGAAATCAATTTCTAACATTTCTCTTTCTACCTTGGGCTCAGTTGCATATTCAGACTATGCTGACCAAAAGTATTACGCAAGAGGTAATATGATTGAGGATGTAGAGGCTATTGTAAAGAGCATTGATAAGAATTGCGGTAATATTGCTACACAGAATGCTAATGCTTATGCTGCAGTTTTAAGCGATAGTGTATTTAATGTTTCGACCTTTGACGGTGCATATAAATGCTTTGATAAGGCAATACCGCTTTACCAGATGGTGTTTAAGGGATATGTTCCTATGTATTCAACTGCAGTTAATACCACTGAATGTCTTGAGGAAGCTATAATGTTGGCTGTTCAAAGCGGTACAGGTCTTGGCTTCTCACTTGTTGGTGAATATGACATTGAATTTGCTCAGTCTCCGTTTGTAGGACTTAACGGCTCGGATTACAAGGGCAACAAGCAGAACGTTATAGACGCTGTAAAGAGCAGCAAGGATTATTACAAGGCTATAAACGGTGCGACAATTAAAGATTATGAGTTTGTAACAGATGATGTTACTTTGACAACCTTTAGCAACGGGGTTAAGCTTTACGCTAACCATTCTGGTGAAAAGGTACAATCTCCTGTAGGCGAGCTTGATGCTTACGGATTTATTTATGAGAAGGAGGCAGCTTAATGAGTAAGACAGAAAAAGTTAAAAAAGTTAAAAAGCCTCGTGGTATTGAAAGCGTAAGAAATTCTTACGGCTACAAGTTTATAGCTCTTTGGCTTATAGGACAAATACTTTTTGTTATCAAGCCAATGATTGAGTCTATAACCTATTCCTTCTCAAAAGTAAGAATTGCTGCCGGTGGCTTGGAGCAATCCTTTGCAGGTTTTGAAAATTGGAAGTATATGCTTAATGAGGATGCACTTTATGTAGAAAACCTCAGAAACGGTGTAACAAATATGCTTACATCCCTTCCAATTATTGTGGCATTAAGCTTGGTTTTGGCTATAATTCTTAATCAGAATTTTAAAGGCAGATTAGTATTCCGTGCAATATTCTTCTTACCGCTAGTAATTGCAACTCCTGTTATTATGGAAATTCTTTCAAGTAACTGGTTACAAATCCCGCTTTTCTCTATGAACAGTGGTGCGGAGTATGAATACGGTGGTATTATCGATTTTAACGGACTTTTATCCGGCCTTAATTTACCTTCTCAAATCAATGATTTGTTTACTGAGTATTTAGGTAACGTATTTGGCCTTATCTGGAGTTGCGGTATTCAAATTATCCTATTCCTTTCAGGTCTTCAAAGTATCCCCGAACAGCTTTATGAGGTATCTCGTGTTGAGGGTGCTACAAAGTGGGAGGAATTCTGGTATGTAACAGTTCCCATGCTTAAGGATGTAATACTCCTTGTGCTTGTTTATACTATGATTTCTCTATTTACAGCACTTGACAACCCTGTAATTAAGCAGGCTTATTCAGTTATGCAGAAGCAACAGTCTTATGATATGTCATCTGCAATGCTGTGGGGCTACTTCATAATTGTAGGCGTAATATTAGGCGTAGTGCTCTGGGCTTACAGACACTTCTGCTTAAAGAAATGGGGGTAATTAGTGATGAAAAATAATAAACTTCTTAATAATAAACTGCCTAAAGTTTTGTTTTCTATCGGCAGATTAATATTCCTAATTGCCTTCAGCTACATTATTCTTTATCCTTTGTTATACATCATAGTTCACACATTCCAGGCAACTATGGACTATAATGACGTAACTGTTCAATGGATACCTAAAAACTACACACTTGAAAATATTAAACAAGGTCTTAAAGCTACAAATTTCTTCCAAGGCTTAAAGAATACCGTTTTTGTTCAGGTTGCATGTGCTCTTATTCAGGTGGCAACCTGCGGTATTGCGGCATACGGTCTATCACGCTTTAAGTTTAAGGGTCAAGGCGTAGCAATTGCAATTTTGTTCTTAAATATTCTTGTTCCTACTACAATGCTTATAATTCCTAACTATATCAACTTCTACAATGTTGACTTCTTAGGTATTATGGGACTTATTGAAAGCTTTACAGGAATGGATTTAACACCTAACCTGCTTAATACATCTTGGGTATTTTTCCTTCCATCAATTTTTGGTGTAGGACTTCAGTCCGGACTTTTAATTTACATATTTATGCAGTTCTTTAAGAGCTTCCCGAAGGAATTAGAAGAAGCTTCTTGGATAGACGGCTTAACACCTTTTGGTTCATTCCTAAAGATTGTTGTGCCTTCTTCGGGCGTTGTAATTTTGACTGTTACAATTTTCTCTGTTGTATGGCATTGGAACGAATATTATTTGCCTTCAATGTATTTAAGTGCAAATTATCCCTTGGCTGTAACAATACACGATGTATTCGATATTGTATCACTTTCTAACTTTAACATTACCACGCCGGAGATTATAAACCAATCAATGGCTGTATTGCTTGTATTTATACTTCCTATGCTTGTAATGTTCTTAATATTGCAGAAGCGCTTCATAAGAAGTATTGCTCAGTCTGGTATTGTTGGTTAATTATACCTGAAAACGGCAATAAAATATTAAAAATTGATCCCGATACCGCTTTTATGCGGTATCGGGGGACTGCTTAAATATATTGCGGATTAGAAAATATAAATTTTATTTGTATTTTCTAATGCACAATATAGTGTATATAAAAAAGGAAAAAGGAGACTATCTCATGAAAAGAATTTTGGCACTTATAATGGTTTTTGCTATAGCCTTGTGTACTGTGGGCTGTGGCAAAAAGGACACAAAGAAGCAGGCTTCAAAGTTTGACCTTTTACCCGAAATCGAGCACGAAACAGGCTATATGGGTGAAAAGAATGTAGCATATCTTCCTTATGAAGACGGTATTTATACATCCGAATATGATGATGAGGCTGATGCACTCAGAAAGGAAATTTTAGCTCATAAGGACAGCGAGGTTCCTTATAAGAATGTTTACTACATTTCATATAAGGGTGATGATTCTAACGACGGTAAGAGCCCTACAACACCTTGGAAAACCTATAAAAATGTAATTGCAGTTCCTCAAAACAGCGCGATTTTGTTTGAGCGCGGCGGTGTTTACAGAGGCGAACTTAAAATTAAGGACAACACCTTTGTAGGTGCTTTCGGTAAGGGTGCTAACCCCTGTCTTTACGGTTCTGCAAGAAACTATGCAGACGCTTCAATTTGGACAAATCACGGTGGTAACGTTTGGAAAACTCCAATGGCTAATAATGTGGGCCACATCACCTTTGACCACGGCAAATATAATGGTGTTATGATGATGAATATCAAAGCACTTAATTCTGATTACTATTATACAAGTGGCGGTGGCTATCTGTATCTCTACTACAGTAAGGGTAACCCCGGTGCAGCTTTTGAAAGCATTGAAATTACTGACCTTAGTGTAAGTACTTGCATTACAAGGGCAGGCTCTACCGGACTTAAGAATGTTGTAATAGAAAACCTTTGCCTTAAATACGCTAACTTCGGTATGACTACCGGTGGCGGTGCTGAAAATGTAACTATGCGTAACCTTGAAATCGGCTACATTGGCGGTTGTACAACGGGCGAAGTACGTTGGGGTAACGGTATTGAAATTTGGGGAAATGCCAAGAAAATTACTATTGAAAACTGCTGGGTATATCAGTGCTATGACGCAGGTATAACCAACCAGTGTTCAACCGATCCTAATCCTGCCAACTATTCTTATTTTGAGGATATTAAGTTCGACAATAACTTGATTGAATTCTGTCAGTATCCTATAGAGTTCTTTAATAGCGACAATAAGGGAAGCTACTGCAAGAATATGTATTTCACTAACAATATTTTACGTTTTGCAGGTTATCAGGTGTTTGACCCTAAAATGCGATATGGCTCTGATAGCTCAGCTACTGCTTGTATGACAATTCAGCGTGCTTCTCACAATTACACTAATTTCATTATTACCGGCAATATTATGGATACCTCCTACGGATATATGGTGAGAGGAAATGTATTTAATAAGACCGGATATCCCACAGTAAAAGGCAACTATTATTTACAACAGGCACAGCTTCCTACATACTCCTTTGACAAGGATGTTATAGTTATGACACCGTCTATTATTAATAATGTGCCGGTAAATAGTCAGGCTTCAATGGAAGCAGGAATTAAATCGCTTGACTCCGACCCGAAATCTGTTAAATACGTAGGTTAACTAAAATAAAAAATCAGGAGTTAGTTATGAAAAGAATTACTGCATTGCTTTTAGTGTCAATAATGCTTTTTAGTGTTGCCGGTTGTGGTAAGGACAAAAAGAAAACCACAGCTAAAACAGATCCCAATGCAATAACCCTGCCCGATGTGGAGCACGAGACTGTGTATGACGGTAATGCCGCATACCTTCCTTATGCAGAGGGCGTTTTCTCCACCGAATATGATGATGAAGCAGATAAAAAGCGTCAGGAAATAAATGATTATAAAGGTAGTAAAATACCTTATGACAATGTTTATTATATTTCATATCGTGGGGACGACTCTAATGACGGAAAGACACCAAATACTCCTTGGAAAACAAATTTAAATCTTATATCTGTTCCCGAAAAATCAGCAATTTTGTTTGAACGTGGTGGCGTATACCGTTTTCAGTTAAAAGCAAAAGCTAATACCTACTACGGTGCTTACGGTGAAGGAGCAAAGCCGTTCCTTTATGGTTCACCTAAGAATTTTGCTGATCAAAGCCTTTGGACACAGTATAAGCCGAACATTTGGAAAGCCAGCACAGGTCTTAGTGAAGATATCGATATAGGTGGAATAACTTTTGACCACGGCAAAAAATCGGCTATAAGAATGCAACAGGTTTCAGCACTTTATCAGGATTATATGTATTTTTATGCTAAGGGTGCCGTTTATCTGTACTTAAGTGCGGGTAATCCTGCAACTGTACATAAGGATATTGAGCTTACTATTTTAGGTGCAGGCATCCATATCGGAAACAACAGCAATATAACTGTTGAAAACATTGGAATTAAGTACAATAATTTTGGTATAGGCTCATCCGGACAAAACGATAATATTGTTTTCAAAGGGTTGGAAATTGGTTACATAGGCGGTTGCCAGGGAGACGGTGTACGTTGGGGCAACGGTGTTGAATTCTGGGGCAGTTGCACAAATGTGGTGCTTGAGAATTGTTGGGTTTATCAGTGCTATGATGCCGGAATTACTCACCAATACTCAAAGCCTACAACCTATGAAAATATCAGTTTTTCAAATAACCTGATTGAATTTTGTCAATATCCTATAGAATTTTTCAACGGTACAGAAGCAGGTAATATTTCTAAAAATGTTAAATATGAGAATAACATTATCCGCTTTGCCGGTTATCAGGTTTATGACCCTAAGGATCGCTTAGGCTCTAACAGTAGTGCTACTGCAAGCATTTGTATGTGGGCACCACGTATATATGTTTTGGAAAATTTCGTAATTACAGGTAATATTTTTGATACCTCTTATGGCTATATTATAAACGTTGCAAATTACAATAAGGCAAATGGCCCTAAGATTTACGGTAATTACTATTTGCAACAGCCTCAGCTATCTACATATTATTGGGATGTTGATCAAACAAAAACTGTTCCATCTGTAGTACAGGGCTATGCTGTTTCAAATCAAAGCACATTAGAAACAGGTGTAAAGGCTCTTGATACTGCACCTAAAAAGATTACTTTTAAGGCTAAATAAGTATATCACTATGAAAAAAGGAAAAATTTATAATAACTACTGTCTGTCATTTTTATGGCAGACAGTAGCAAAAACAATAATCATTGAAAACAATAAAGCCTGACAAGACTGTTTTAATACTTCTTTTTGGAAGTGTGAAACGGTCTATGTCGGCGTTTTCTTTTAATAAATTTTAGTGAGGGATATACGTGAAAAAATTATTGCATTACTTTTAGTAGCTATAATGCTTTTTGCTGTTACGGGATGTAGTAAGGATAAAAAGGAAAAAAAGGCGGGAAAAACGGAAACAAGTCCAACAACTAATACCGAATCAGGGACCGAAAATTCTTTTGATAATGAAACAATTCCCGATGGCGGTAATGATAATGAAATAATTCCTGATGATGGTAATGATATAGAGATAATTCCCGATAGTGGTAATAAACCTGTAATACTCCCTCAAATCGCACACGAGACAGTGTATAGCGGAAATGCCGCTATTCTTCCTTATGCTAATGGCGTATTTTCTACCGAGTATGACGACGAAGCCAATAAAAAGCGTCAGGAAATTACGAATTATAAGGACAGTAAGGTTCCGTACGAAAATGTTTATTATATTTCCTATCGTGGGGATGATTCTAATAACGGCAGAACCCCGAGCACACCATGGAAAACGAATGTAAATCTTTCAAGGGTGCCTCAAAAATCGGCGGTTTTATTTGAACGCGATGGTATATACAGATTTCAAATTCAAGCAAAATCCAATACTTTTTATGGTGCTTATGGAGAAGGAGCAAAGCCTTTTTTATACGGCTCGCCTAAGAATTATGCAAACCAAAGCCTTTGGACAGAGTATGAGCCCAATATCTGGAAGGCAAGCACAGGTCTTAGTGCCGATATAGATATTGGTGGAATAACCTTTGACCACGGCAAAAAAGCCGCTGTAAGAATGGGTAAAGTTTCTGATCTTGATACAGATTATATGTATTGTTATGACAAAGGTGTAGTATATCTTTATTTGACTAAGGGCAATCCTGCAACAATTCATAAGAATATAGAGTTTACCGTTTTAGGTGCAGGATTTAAATTAGGAAACTGCGATAATATAATAATTGAAAATATTGGAATTAAGTATAATAATTTTGGTATAAGCACTTCAGGATATAATGATAACATTGTTATTAGAGGAATGGAAATCGGTTATATTGGCGGTTGTGATACGGGCAGAAACCTTCGCTGGGGCAACGGCGTTGAAATTTGGGGCAACTCAAAGAATATTACTATTGAAGACTGTTGGGTGTATCAGTGCTATGATGCGGGTATTACAAATCAATGCTCAACAGATACCGCTAATCCAAATAACACCTCTTATTTTGAAAACATTAAATTTAATAAAAATCTCATAGAATTTTGTCAATATCCGATAGAATTCTTTAACAGCAAAAATCCGGGCAGTTATTGTAAGAATATGTATTATACAAATAATATTTTACGTTTTGCAGGTTATCAGGTATATGACCCTAAGAAAAGGTGGGGTTCGGATAGTTCATTTACTGCCTGTGTTGTTTTGCCGTGGTATGAACTTGTGTATGAAAACTTTATAATTTCAGGCAATATAATGGATACTTCTTACGGATATATGGTTAAGGGGGTTAATTTTAATTCCAAGGGCGGTGCTACTGCTTATGAAAATAAATATTTGCAACAATCGCAAAAGCCTACTTATTTCTGGATTAATATAAAAGATCCATATCCAATGGTGCCATCCTCAATAAGAAACTATCCCGCAACATCCCAAGCCACCTTTGAAGAAGGTGTGAAAAAGCTTGATTCTAACCCCAAGTCTATTAAATTTATGGAGTAAAGTATTGAAAAGAATTCTTTCGTTTTTTTTGGCAATATTGATAGTAATTTCGCTAAGTGGATGCAAGAATAAAGAAAAAGCTAAAGTTACACCCAATAGTCAAAATATAAACCATTTCATTGCCTATAATGGAGATATACCGGCGGCGTATTTGCCGTATAAAGAGGGTTACTTTACTTCGCCCTATGATGATGAAGCTAATGCTTTAAGAGAAAAAATTATAAATTACCCTGATTCTAAGCCTTTGTACGATACGACCTACTATATTTCCTATAAGGGAGATGACGGTAATGACGGTCTTACTCCCGAAACTGCTTGGGCAACTACGAAAAAAGCAATTTATGTTACTGAAAACAGTAATCTTTTGTTTGAGCGTGGCGGCGTTTACCGTGGCGGATTTTTACTTAAGGATAATGTGTATTATGGTGCCTACGGAAAAGGTGCAAAGCCGCAGATATTCGGCTCTCCTAAAAACTATGCAGATAAAGATTTATGGAAAAATAAGGGCGGCAATATCTGGGAATTCAAAACCGAGCAAAAAATGGACGATGTCGGTTTAATAGTTTTTGACCACGGTAAATTCTGTGGAGTCAGAGCAGAGTCTATGGATGAGGTAACAAAGGATTATGCCTATTACTTCGAAAATGGAGAAGTTTTACTTTATTTAAGTAAAGGCAATCCTGCGTCGGTTCACAAGGATATCGAGATGACCCTTTTATCTGAAGGTGAAATTCTGCGTGGCGGCGGGATTCAAAATACGGTAATAGAAAATTTGTGCATAAAGTACGGGAATTTTGCTATAACTACAGGTGGCAATTCGGACGGTGTAACTATCAGAGGTTGTGAAATGGGTTATATAGGCGGTTGCCTCGGTGCTGATACCCGTTGGGGAAACGGTGTCGAAATTTGGGGCAACTCCAAAAATATACTTATAGAAAACTGCTGGGTATATCAGTGCTATGATGCGGGACTTACTCACCAATGCACAACTGCATCTTATTTTGAGAACATTACCTATGACAATAATTTAATTGAATTTTGCCAATACCCGATAGAATTTTTCAACGGCTATGGAGAGGGCGCATACTGTGAGAACATTTATTATATAAATAACATTATACGTTTTGCGGGATACCAGGTGTTTGACCCTAAGAGGCGTTTTGGTTCTAGCAGCAGTGCCACTGCGTGTATGACTTTATCAGTTCGAAAGAGCGATTATAAAAATTTTATTATTACAGGCAATATTATGGATACCTCATACGGATATATGGTACGTGGATATACATTTAACAAAGAGGGATATCCTACGGTTTATGGCAACTATTATGTTCAGCAAACGGGGCTTTCTACCTATTTCTGGGACAAAGACCGTTATCCGATGGTTCCGTCAATCAAAAATAATTTACCGGTTACTTCACAATCGGATTTTGAAGCAAAAATTCAGTATCTTGATACTGCTCCAAAGGCAGTAACTTTTATAGAAAACAAAAAATAATAAAGCGGTGATTTATTATGAGAACAAATATACCAAAAACAAAAGATTTAAATGCAGTAGCAGAGCGAGAGCTTCCGTTTACAGGCAATGCGGCATATCTTCCTTATGAGGAGGGTACCTTTACAAGTAAGTACGACAAGCAAGCCGATGAATTGCGTCAGCATATTTTAAATTTACCTGACACACCACCCGAAACCGAGCGAGTTTATTACATTTCCTATAAAGGTGATAACAAAAACGATGGCAGAAGCCCCGAAAAGCCTTGGAAGGACCTTTACCGAATTGGCGAGGTAA
>JAZNBP010000028.1:0-4339 GCA_045587085.1 Acutalibacteraceae bacterium
AACAAAAAAACTCTGTTTATTCAACAAAAAACTGTTTTGTTTTATAAATTTTATTTTTTTGCAAAAAAAGGCTTTTTTTGTCAGGAGTTTTGTGGTATTATATATTTGACTAAAAATGTAATTGCGGAGGTTTCAATTATGGCAAGTATCGATTTTAAGCACACACCTTACGGCGACCTTGCTCTTATCAGTATGAGGGGCTGTGAGGACATTGCGTCCAAAGTGGATTATTATTTAAAGCAATGGCGTAACATTCCTGAGGATGAGTCTTTTGTGGTTCCGGCTAATTGCCCAAGATTTGGTACAGGTGAGGCAAAGGCTGTTCTTAATCACACAGCAAGGGGTCTTGATGTTTACATTATTTGCGATTGCTTTAACTATAACGTAACATACAAAATGTACGGAATGACTGTTCCTATGAGTCCGGATGACCATTTTCAGGATTTAAAGCGTGTCATTGCCGCTCTTGGAGGTAAGGCTCGCAGAGTGACAGTTATTATGCCTATGCTTTATGAGGGCAGACAGCATAGAAGAACTTCAAGAGAGTCTATGGACTGTGCACTTGCTTTGCAGGAGTTAGTTGCAATGGGTGTTAAAAATATTATCACCTTTGACGCACACGACCCGCGTGTAAACAATGCAATCCCGCTTGAGGGCTTTGATAATGTACAAGCTGCTTATCAGATGATTAAGGCTTTACTTAAGACAGTTCCCGATATTAAGCTTGACCGTGAGCATACTATGATTGTTTCTCCCGATGAGGGCGGTATGGGTAGATGCGTTTATTATTCATCTGTATTAGGTCTAGAACTTGGTATGTTCTATAAGCGTCGTAATTATTCGGTTATTGTAAATGGTAAAAACCCGATTGAAGCTCACGAATTCTTGGGTAACGATATTACCGGCAAGGATTTAATTCTTGTAGATGATATGATTTCGTCAGGCGAATCTATGCTCGATATTGCCGCAAAACTTAAAGAAAAGGGAGCAGGCAGAATATTCATTTTCTCTACCTTTGGTCTTTTTGTTGACGGATATGAAAAATTCGACCAATATTATAAGGACGGCAAAATCGATAAGATTTTTACTACAAACCTTATATTTCAGCCTGAGGAGCTACTTAAAAAGGAATGGTATTGTAGCGTTAATATGTCAAAATATATTGCACTTTTAGTTGAAACCTTAAATTATGATAATTCAATCAGCAGTCTTTTAGACCCTGTTGACCGAATTAAGAAAATCGTTTCCAAATATAACGAGAGCAAATAATTTATATTATCACACCCGTAGCTACGGTTACGGGTGTTCTTTTAATTTTTTAATTGACTTTAACGGTTTAGTGTGATAAAATGTTAATATCTTTAATCATTTGAGGAGGAGTTAGCTTGTCAAGCTCACAAATTTGTATGATAGCAACAATAGCAGTTTATCTGTTAGGTATGATTGCTATCGGTTTCATATTTTCAAGTAAAAATAAGAATTCCAGTGATTTCTATTTAGGTGGCAGAAAGCTAGGCCCTTATGTTACTGCTATGAGTGCAGAGGCTTCTGATATGAGTGGCTGGCTTTTGATGGGACTTCCAGGTCTCGCTTTAATGACAGGTCTTGCAGAGGCAGCTTGGACCGCAATCGGTCTTGCAATCGGCACATACATAAATTGGCTAATAGTTGCTAAAAGAATAAGAGTTTATTCTGAAGAAATTAATGCTATAACCTTGCCTGAATTCTTTGCAAAGCGTTTTGGTGATAAAGCTAATATAATCACACTTATTGCGGCTATTTTCATTGTTATATTCTTTATTCCATATACTGCTTCAGGCTTTGCGGCTTGCGGAAAGCTCTTTGCTTCAATATTTGGTATGGAATATTTAACCGCTATGATTATTTCTGCAATAGTTATTGTACTTTATTGCACCTTGGGCGGATTTTTGGCTGCTTCTACTACCGACTTTATTCAAAGTATTGTTATGTCCATTGCATTGTTTGTTGTATTAGGATTTGGTGAGGGAGTTGTTCACGGCTTTGATAATGTTTTCAAAAATGTTAGCAGTCTTGACGGATTTACAAATCTTTTCGAGGGCTTTAATGTAGCAGAGGGAATTAAAGGCTCTTACGGTGCTTTGCCTGTTGCATCAACGCTTGCGTGGGGACTTGGATATTTCGGTATGCCCCATATTCTACTTCGTTTTATGGCTATTGAGGATGAGAAAAAGCTTAAGGTATCACGCAGAGTAGCATCCGTTTGGGTAGTAATTTCTATGGCGGTTGCAGTTCTTATTGGTGTTGTTGGCTATTCGCTAATGCAAAAGGGCATTGTTGGTCCTTATGACAGTGCTTCAGCTGCAGAAACTATTGTAATTGATATTGCAAGCAAGATTGCCTCTTACGGTTGGATTCCGGCAGTAGTCGGCGGTATTATTCTTTCAGGCATTTTGGCTTCCACTATGTCTACCGCAGATTCTCAGCTTTTGGCTGCCTCTTCATCAATTTCACAAGACATTGTTCAAAGGGCATTTAAAATCAAGCTTTCTGATAAGGCGTCTATGATATTAGCACGTGCTTCTGTAATTATAATTTCATTCATTGCAGTATTTTTAGCACTTGACCCAAATAGCTCGGTATTCAGAATAGTGTCCTTTGCGTGGGCAGGCTTTGGTGCTACCTTTGGTCCTGTTATGCTGTTCTCACTTTTCTGGAAGAGAGCTAATAAGTACGGTGCTTTAGCCGGTATGCTTTCAGGTGGAGCTATGGTATTTATCTGGAAATTCGGTATATCAAAGCTTGGCGGTGTATTTGCAATTTACGAGCTTTTGCCTGCATTTATTCTGTCATCAATAGTTATTGTTGTAGTATCACTTTTAACAAAGGCACCTGATACAGAAATTACCGATAGCTACGAAAAAGCACTTGCAAGATGTAAAACTAAATGATTTAAAAAGCGTTCTGAGAAGAACGCTTTTTATTTTTCTATCAAAGGATTTTTAAATATACCAAGTTTTGGCGGATTATAGCTCCAAATTATAAAAGCAAGTGTAAATAATATAATAAATAAAATAGCGATATATTTAAATATCGGCAAATCGTATTTGTTATGCTTTAATATGTCTTCACGTTTAACTAAAGTGACTATAACCCCTACATAGTAAATACCGATGTTTACAAAATCAACATTAAATCCAAGTATTCCTCTTACAGTGTAAAATAGCGTCACAATTACGAGCATACCGAAAAGTATTGAAAAGACCGATGCTTGTAGATAATTTGCAGGCTTTGTTTCTAATTTTAGGTAAGCTATCATAAAGTAAATTATGCTAGGGAAAAACAGTAGTTTTAAATGCTCCCATGTGCTTTCATTTACAGGGAAAATAAAACCAAGATAATAATTATTTCCCGACCATTCATAAATAAAATGTCCGATTGTTCCAAGCGTGGCTATTATTAAAAAAGCAATCAGATTTCTTTTAAAATTCATTATTTCACCCCATTAGATATAGTATTAAAAAAGGAGGATAAATTATTACTGAACTTTTAAAAGAAAAATGTGTTAAGTAATGTTGAAAAAAATCACCTCGTTATGAGGTGATTTTTTTATTTTGATTTTTAGTTTTAGAAAAGGCCTGTGATTTTTCCGTCGGCATCAATATCAATTCTTTCAGCCGCAGGAACCTTTGGAAGTCCGGGCATTGTCATAATATCACCGGTAAGGGCTACTATAAAGCCTGCACCGGCAGAAACCTTGATATTTCTAACAGTTACATAAAAGTCCTCGGGAGCGCCTAATTTTGTTGGGTCATCTGAGAAACTGTACTGAGTTTTTGCCATACAAATTGGTAAGCTTGAAAGTCCCATTTCTGCAAGCTTTTCCGCCTGTTTTTTAGCGTTAGGCGTAAGGATAACACCGTTGCCACCGTATACCTTTTTAACTATGGCATCAATCTTTTCCTCAATTGTTCCGTCAAGGGTATAAGAGAAGGTAAAGTCATTCTTTTCTTCGCAAAGATGTACAACCTCTTGTGCTAACTCAATAGCACCTTCGCCACCCTTTGCCCAAACGTCGGAGAGCACAACATTAACACCAAGCTGTTTACATTTTTCAATAATAAATGCAATCTCGTTATCTGTATCGGTCGGGAATTTGTTGATAGCCACAACACAAGGAAGCTTATAAACATTTTTGATATTTGAAACGTGGCGAAGCAAATTAGGAATACCTTTTTCAAGAGCTTCAATATTTTCCTCGCCCAAAGCTTTTTTATCAAGTCCGCCGTGCATTTTAAGGGCACGAACAGTAGCAACCATTACTACAGCGGAGGGGGTAAGTCCTGCCATACGGCACTTG
>JAZNBP010000029.1:0-9332 GCA_045587085.1 Acutalibacteraceae bacterium
AGAAGGACACGCCCTCAAGCTTTCTTGCTTCGTCAGCGAAAACATTTATAAATTCTGCACCGATAATCTTTCTCTTTTTCTCGGGATCGCTTACACCTGCCAAAAGGTTTAAAAAGCGGTCTGTGGCATCTACATAAATAACGTTAGCGTCAAGCTCGTCCTTAAAAATCTTTATAACATTTTCGGATTCATCCTTACGCATAAGACCGTGATTAACGTGAACGCAAACCAACTGCTTGCCGATAGCCTTTATCAAAAGAGCCGCTACAACCGAGCTGTCAACACCGCCGGAAAGTGCCAAAAGCACCTTTTTATCGCCTACCTGAGCACGAATATCTGCAATTTGCTCAGCTATAAAGGCATCTGCCAATTCTTTTGTGGTAATACGAACCATATTCTCGGGGCGTACACTTAATTCCATAAATTTTTCCTCCTGTAAATTAACCTTAGTTGGTGTAGTTATCGAAATATCCTTGAACCAAAACTACGGGTGTACCTTTATCGCCCGAGCCACTTGTAAGGTCACAAAGAGAGCCGATAAGGTCGGTCAGCTGACGGGGAGTAGTTCCCTGAGCTGCCATTTTACCAACAAGGCTTGAGCCGTCCTTTGCCTTAATGCTGTCGGAGATAGCCTTCTTAAGCTCCTCACCTGAAAGATTTGCAAAGTCATTATCAGCCAAATACTTAAGCTTTAATTCGTTTGGAGTTCCAATAAGTCCGTCTGTAAATGCGGGGGAAACAACCGGGTCAGCAAGCTCCCAAATCTTACCCTTGGGGTCCTTAAAGGCACCGTCGCCGTAAACCATAACTTCAACGTGCTTGCCGGTTTTTGCAAGAACTCTGCTCTGAATATCAAGAACCAAGGGTTTTGCATCTCTCGGGAAAAGCTTAATAGTATCCTCAGTAGATTTATTAGAGCCCAAAAGTCCGTAATTTTCATTATATCCGCTTCCGTTTACGGATGCATTCAAAATATCATCAAGTCCCAAAACAATTTTGGCACCTGCTTCCTTTAAAAGACGTTTTGTGCGTGCACGGGTATGAATATCGCAGGTTAAAACGCAATCGGTATAATCAAGAATTGCCTGAGGTCTGTTTGCGAAAACAATTTCCACATCACAGCCCTGAGCCTTGATAAGCTCTTCGTAATATGCAACATAATCCACGCCGGTAAACTCAAGCTTTTGCACGCCGAATACCTCGCGGTATCTTTCAAGCGACAAAACATCTGAATACGGATTTATTCCGGCGGCGTCGATAAGCTCATAGGTAGCAAGCGAATTGCCAACCTCGTCCGACGGATAGCTTAACATAAGAACTATCTTTTTAGCCCCCTGTGCAATACCCTTTAAGCATATAGAAAAGCGGTTACGGGAAAGTATGGGGAAAATAACACCTATAGTATTATCCGAAAACTTAGCCTTAACGTCCTGTGCTATTGCCTCTACCGAAGCATAATTACCTTGAGCACGGGCAACTATAGATTCTGTAAGACAAATAACATCGCGGTCTCGAAGGGAAAAGCCCTCTATTTCGGCAGCCTCTAAAACGCTGTCGGTAACGATTTCCGCAAGGTTATCGCCCTGACGAATAATAGGGCAACGAATACCTCTTGATACAGTACCTACGCGACGATTGTTTTCACTCATAAAGAAAAGTCCTTTCTTAAATTAAATATCGCATTTTTAAAATACATTATATTATAACGCAAAAAGTGTTATTTTTCAATAGTTTTTTCAAAAAAATATTGAAATTGCGACAAAAAAAGTGTAGTATAGTAATGTTAACCGAATATTCATATTTGGTTGAATTTATTGAAATAAATGAATGTTATAATCTTCATAAATTTAGAAATAAAGGAGTCTTGATATGGACGAATTTAATAATAACACCTCACCGCAAAAGGACGGCGACGATATTTATTCAAAACGCTCTGAGGATATAATACAGGATGAGCCGATTTATAACACCTACAGCTACTCCCCCATTCCTGAGCCTACTCCTTCAAAAAAGGAAAAGAAAAAATACGGCATAGGTGCGGTTATACTCTCTGCCGTATTAGCGGCGGTTATAAGTATTTCGGGCGGTGCCGGAGTTTTATATGCAACAGGCTATTTTAAATCAGAGGATAGTCCAATGCTAGCAGAAAAAAGCGAAAATGACAACTCCCCACAAAATAATCTTAATATCACTATCGACGAAACTGCAGATTCTGTGGTAGAGGCAGTTAACCAAAAGGCTTCCCCATCGGTTATAGGAATTCGCACAACTGTAATGGGCTACAATTTTTGGGGCAACACCGAAGAATCCTCGGGTGAAGGAAGCGGTGTTATTTACACTAAAGACGGATATATAATCACAAATTATCACGTAATTAAGGATGCCGTAACCTATCCAAACGGTTCTAAAATTGAAGTGTTTTTAAAAAGCCCGTCTGACGACCCATATAATGCTAGCGTTATAGGCTACAACATTTCTGCAGACATCGCTGTTATTAAAATTGATGCAAAAAATCTTACACCCATTGAAATCGCCGACTCCGACAGCCTTAAAATAGGTCAATATGTTATAACAATAGGTGCTCCCGGCGGTCTTGAATTTATGGGTAGCGTAACCTACGGAATTATAAGCGGTCTTGACCGCGTGGTTTCAAGCGATTCGGACATTAAGCTTATCCAAACCGATGCCGCAATCAACCCCGGTAATTCGGGCGGTGCACTTGTAAATGCCAAGGGTGAGCTTGTGGGTATAAACAGCTCCAAAATAGCAGCAGTTGACTTTGAGGGTATGGGTTTTGCAATCCCCTCAAATACCGCGGTTGAAATCTGCGAAACCATAATTGAAAAGGGCAACTCACCCGAGCCGTATCTCGGAATTGCGGTGAGCGAAAAATACACCGCCGAGGTGCTGAAGCGTTACAATATGCCTGTAGGTGCGGTGGTTGCGAGTGTTGCAGAAGGAAGTCCTGCCGCCGCAATAGGTCTTAAGCCCTATGATATAATTACAAAATTCGGCGATACCGATATTACCGAATATGATGTACTGCAAAAGCTGGTAAGCAAATCTACACCCGGACAAAGCGTAACCCTTACGGTTTACCGAAATGGCAAATATTACACTGCTAAAGTAACAATCGGCTCTAACAACCAAGTAGGTTAAATTAAGTCACAAATTTTAAAGGTTCGTAAAGCAAATGCTTTACGAACCTTTTTTGTTATCTTTTTTCTTTTTTATCCAGTGTCTAGCGTCTATTGTCCAGAACATAAATTGCGGCGGAGCCTTTTTTCATATCAATCGGAATTTCGGTTCCCTTAAAGGTCTCTCCTGAAATAAGCTCAGTAGCTAAGGTATCATCTTTAAAGCAAACTGTACCCTTTACATCCTTACAAGGGAATACGCCAATAAAGCGGTTGTCACCATAAACGGCTGTACCCGTCGGTGCATAGAAATGACAAGAAGCCTTTTCCATAATACCGCGTATTTCATCCGCTTTCATATAGGGTTTATTATTAAAGAAACAAAGTCTGCCGTTTACCGATTTTTCTTTCTCGCCCTCTACAGCCAGCATTGGGAAATTGTAGTCAGGCGACATATACTCGCTCACCTTAAAGCCTGTAAGCGCTTCAACATTACCAAGCGAGAAGCCGTTAGAATTAATACCCACCGCATAATTAAACATAAAGGCGGTATTTTTAGAAAAGCCCAAGCCCTCAAGTTGTTCGCGCGAAAGATTAAATGTGTATGTAAATATTACAAGCTTATACTGCTTCAAATCTATCTTATCAAAATCGGAAAGCAGATAAATATCAACAAGCGCGCCCGTGAGCTGTGCTTCCATTATAAAGTCTTCCAAAAAGCCTTTTCGCATATCACGGCATTTCCTGAGTGAATACATAGACTTCTCGTCCACAACTACCAAAACATCACTTTTTGAAGTATGCTTTATTTTGAGCATTTGGTCACTGAATTTTTTAAGACTTCCTATTTCCTCAATAAGAGCATAGTCATCATACCAGCCATCGCCCAAATCCATCCACCAATAACCCGAACCGCGAGAAAGATTTTTTGCAACCTCACGTCGCATTACAGAAAAGCTTTCCTCTATTGTTTGGCACTTTAACCAATCTATTGCAGACAGGTGTGTTCTGATATCAAGTTCCTCAAGCCAAAGTTTATTTATATTTACAGACTGAGTAGGTATCATAGAGCCACCCGGTTCTCCGCAAATACGTCTGTAATAAGATGTCGGTGCCGAGAAAAAGTCAATATAAGGCGAATCGAGCAACTGCCTTATATTAAGGTGTCCCGCATAGGTAGGCTCGTCTATCTGCAAAATGTATCCGTAAAAACAGCCAACGGGTTTATCGTTTGTTTTTTCTTTTACTATTTTACCGAAATACTCATTGGCATTAGCCATTGTAAGACACATAAACTCATCATAATCGGTGATAATCGTATCCTCGGGATTACCTCTGAAAACATCTGCCAAGCTTTCTGTTTTAAAATATCTTTCCTTTGAGGAAGGAAGATACACATTATCGCGAGTAAGCTCGCTTTGTTTCCACTTTTCTTTTAAGGTTTCGGCATCACCGTATTTTTGAAGTCCGTAATCGTAAAAATTGCGAAGCTGAGAAACACCGTAATCGCCAACAATTTCATTTTGCCTGCCCCAAGCTATAGATTCGCCCTGTCTGCCTATTGCCACGTGATAGCCGAGAATTCTATCACCAAAAGGTCCGTTTTCAACGTGGTCGATAAATTTCTCAAGCGCTATACCTGCATCACGAAGCCACTTTTTTGATGAAAAGCTTTGCCTTGCAATTACTCCGCCAACATTCGGTCTTTTATCTATAAAATCTCCGCCCGGCAGATAATACCCCTCCGGCGCATCGTAGCCGAGCCAATCGTGTTTCTCGGTGTTGACAAGCGCCTGTATCTCCTTTGCGGTACGTGGTCCGTTTTCGTATACAAAAATTTCCTCGGGGTTATTATAAAGCCAATCATTAGGCGGATTAAGCTTAATTCTTGGAATAAACAAAATATCCTCATCAACAGAAAAAACTGTTTCAAGTGTTTTATCTGTCAGGGAATAATCGTATTCATCAACACCAACCCAACCTATATGAACTATGGAAGTATGAAGTTTAATTCCGTTATCCGAAAAGTTTTTGTGCAAAAGTTCTATTTTTTAAAGTTTTTACAGAAAACCACCGGTTCGCCGTTTTCATCCTTTATGGGCGGGTCATAACAAGCGCCAAGTCTCGACCAAAATATCGGGTTTTCACGTAGTAATTTTAAAGCTTCTTCTTTAGTTCGCATAGTTATTCAATCACCTTATATCCGTTTGCTTCGATTAGCTTAGCTACAGCACTATCGGCAATTTCTGCATTTAAGGTTATTACTGCAGTACCCGTCTTATGGCTAACCTCCGCAGAGTCTACCTCGGGCAAGCCTTCCAAAAGGCTCTTTACCCTTGCTTCACAGTGAGGACACATCATGCCCTCTATTTTAATTACCTTTTGCATTTTAGTTTTCTCCCTTTTCTGTTTTGATTTTACAGGCTTTATTTTAAAGAAATTAAGCCTTAACGCATTGGTAACCACGCAAAAGCTCGAAAGACTCATAGCGGCGGCACCAAACATAGGGTTTAGCTCCCAACCAAGCAAAGGTATAAACACACCTGCTGCCAAGGGAATACCTATTACATTATAGAAAAACGCCCAGAATAAATTCTCGTGAATAACTTTTATAGTCTTTTTGCTAAGCCTTATTGCCGCCACAACATCAGAAGGTCGGCTATTTATAAGCACCACCTCTACCGTGTCCATAGCCACATCTGTACCTGTAGCAACTGCTATGCCTACATCAGCTACCGCAAGGGCAGGTGCGTCATTTATTCCGTCGCCCGCCATTGCAACCTTACCGTTTTTCTTAAATTCTTCAATTCTTTTAGCCTTATCGTCAGGCATTACACCCGAAATGACCTCATCCACATTGACGATTTTACCTATTGCGTTTGCTGTTCTTTCGTTATCGCCCGTGAGCATTACGGTATGAATACCCATATTATGAATTTCTTTTATAGCCGATTGTGCTTCTGTCTTTACAGTATCCGCAACAGCTATAATACCGAGCAATTTTTTATTTTCTGCGAAAAGCAGTGGTGTTTTCCCTGCATCACTTAAAGCCTCTGCCCTTTTATAAAGGTCATCACTTACTTCGCAAATTGAGGAAATATATTTAAGACTTCCGCCCAAGATATCGTCATTGCCTATTTTTGCCCTTAGGCCATTGCCGACAAAAATTTCAAAATTTTCCACATCGGCTTTCACGATACCGTTTTCCTTGGCATACTCTACAACCGCCCTTGCCAAAGGATGCTCGCTATTATATTCGAGGCTATAAGCCACAGTCAAAAGTTTATTTTCATCTACGCCCACAGCGGGTATTACGTCTGTGAGCGACGGTTTACCGCTGGTGATTGTACCCGTTTTATCGAAAACTACGGTCTTTACCTTGCCTAAGTTTTCAAGTGAAACCGCACTTTTAAACAGAATTCCGCATTTTGCACCCACGCCCGAGCCTACCATAATAGCTACGGGAGTTGCAAGTCCCAACGCACACGGGCAGGAAATTACAAGCACCGATATTCCCCTTGCTAAAGAAAAGCCAAAGGTCTCACCGAGTAAAGCCCACACAACAGTGGTTATTACTGCGATTAATATTACTATCGGAATGAACACTCCCGATACCTTATCGGCAATTTTGGCTATTGGTGCTTTTGTGGCGTTAGCATCGGTCACCATTTTAATGATTTGCGACAGAGTTGTCTCCTCACCGACACGCACTGCCTTACACCTTAACACGCCTGACAAATTTATGGTTGCCGACGTCACCTTATCGCCTACCGTTTTATCCACAGGTATGCTCTCACCCGTTATTGCAGACTCATCAGCAGAGCTTATGCCCTGCACCACTACACCGTCTGCCGGAATGCTTTCACCCGGACGCACAATAAAAATATCGCCCACATTTAAAGCATCTATCGGCAAAAGCTTCTCTTCATCGTCCTTTAAAACCGTTACTGTTTGAGGTTTTAATTTAATAAGCGATTTAAGTGCGTCAGAGGTTCTGCTTTTTTGACGTGCTTCAAGCAGTTTTCCAACGGTTATAAGTGCCAAAATCATCGCAGCAGACTCAAAATAAAGGTTGTGTAATATTTTACCTTGTGCCATTTTGGAAAGCGATGTCATAAGAAAAACCGAATATGTGCTATAAATAAATGCTGCCGCCGAACCCAAGGCCACCAGCGTATCCATATTAGGACTGCGGTTAATTACACCCTTAAAGCCGTTTATAAAAAACCGCTGATTTATTACCATTACTACTATCGACAGCAGAAGCTGTGTTATTGCTATAGCAATATGATTTTCCGCCAAAAAAGACGGTAGAGGAAGCTTTAGCATTGTATGTCCCATAGAAACATACATAAGCATTAGCAAAAACACAAGCGACGCCACAAGTCTGTTTTTTAAAGCTTTGAATTCGCTTACTGTATTATTATTGTTTTCTGCCTTTTTGCTACCTTTTAAAGTGGCAGTATAGCCCGCTTTTTCTACCGCAGTAATAATCTGTTGCTCGCTGATATTACCCTCAACCGTCATAGAATTTGTAAGCAAGCTTACAGCACAGCCTTCTACACCGCTAAGGGACGATACCGCCTTTTCAACACGTGCACTACAAGCGGCACAGCTCATACCGCCAATATCAAATTGCTTTTTCATTAATAATTGCCATAATTTTTTCTCTTTTTGTTTTTATTTAATAATAAACGAAATTCCGTTATTTGTCAATTTGAAAATCGCTATTAAAAACAAAAGGAGGCTTTCGCCTCCTTTAATCCAGAATTTAATTCTTGTCGGTGTGATAAATGCCGTCAAAATAGTTTACATCGTCAAGTGTATATTCGTTTTCTGCAATGTCGTTACGTTCTGTCCAGCGACCGTCAGTAAAATCGGGGAATGCCACAGGTGCACCGCCAAGAGCAATAGAGTCTTCGCTAAGCACAGTAATTGCCATATATGTAGCAGCATCATATACATCAATTGGGGGATGTGAATTAGTCTTTACAGCGTTAAAGAAAGCTGACAGTACAAGGTGGTCGATACCGCCGTGGTAGTCGCCCTCAACACCGTTTTCCCAAAGAGGATGACTATAATCCTTTTCGTAATTTTCAGCATTGCCCCATAACAGCTTGCTTGACCAATCTGCTTTTTTGTGTTCTTCATCGTTGTCAAAGAAAAAGCTGTCGTTATCCTCCATATATAAGCCCTTTGTTCCGTGAACCTCGAAACCGCGGGAATATGCACGAGGTAAGGTGGTGTCAAGCGTTAGACGTACCGTTTCACCGTTTGCACAGGTGAGTATTGTTGTAATAATATCGCCCTGAGCATATCTGCAGTTTGACAAGGGGTGGTCCTCACCTTTAGTCTGAACAGCGTACTCGTGTAAGCCCTTAGCACCTGATGAGAATGAGGAAAGTGTTAAAAAGCGATTGCCGTTATTTATGTTAAGAATTTTAGCAATAGGTCCTATTTCGTGTGTAGGATAGTTTTCGCAGTTGCGGTGAATGTAATTTCTGAGCCTGTAATGGCGGTTTTCAAGACCTTCTGTAACCTCTTTTCTAAGGTCGTGACAGTATGCACCGTTGCAATGCATAATATCGCCAAACATACCCTTTCTTGCCATATTAAGTGCCATAAGCTCACGCTTGCCATAGCAGCAGTTCTCAAGGAACATCATCTCTGTCCCGGTTTCCTTATATGCACGTATCAGCTTATAGCAATCGTCAATTGAGTAAGCACCGCCTGCTTCAAGACCAGCATAAACTCCGGCTTTCATACAAGCAATCGCAACCTCAACATGAGCCTCCCACGAAACTGCAATATAAGCCGCATCAAGACCCTCAAGCTTTAAAACCTCGCGGTAATCTGTTGTAGCAAAGGGGGCATTTAAGCCTGCGTCTGTCATAAGCTTAACAGCCTTATCTACTCTCTCCTGTAAAAGGTCGCAAACCGCTACAACCTCAATACCGTTTTCACGCATAGGCATAATTGGGTTTTCAAGCATCGTATATCCTCTTGCACCCAATCCGATAACAGCAATTTTCAAATTTTCTTTCATAGCCAATACTCCTAAAACATAGTATTTTATTTCCACTTATATTTTAATTTATATATTTCTAAATAGCAATATCTAAATTACGTAAATTCAATGAATTATTAGTAAAATCAAAAATTTTAATTGATTTTTTAGGAAAAGTTTGTCTGCTA
>JAZNBP010000030.1:0-3351 GCA_045587085.1 Acutalibacteraceae bacterium
TATGAAATGGGTAACACCCACCGAATACGGTGATATTGATATTACCATTAATCTTTCAAAGCCTGAAAAAGACCCAAAAGCGATTGCGGCAGCCAAAACCGCAAAGCAATCAGGATATCCTAAATGTCAGCTTTGCCGCGAATGTGAAGGTTACTCAGGCAGATTGGATTTCCCTGCACGTCAAAACCACAGAATTATTCCTATTACAATTAATGAAAGTGATTGGTGTTTTCAATATTCGCCTTATGTTTATTATAACGAGCATTGCATAGTATTTAATGCAGAGCATACACCAATGGCAATCAATCACGCAACATTCAGAAAATTACTTGATTTTGTGAAGCTTTTCCCCCACTATTTTGTAGGCTCTAATGCCGATTTGCCTATTGTTGGCGGTTCTATTTTAACACACGACCATTTCCAGGGCGGTAACTATACCTTTGCAATGGCTAAGGCACCTATTGAACACAGCATCACATTTAAGGGCTTTGAGGATATAACTGCCGGTATTCTTAAATGGCCTATGTCGGTTATTCGTCTTTCTCATAAAGACCCCGACAAGCTTATTCCCCTTGCCTGCAAAATTTTGGATACTTGGCGTTCTTATACCGATGAAAATGCATTTATATTTGCCGAAACAAACGGTGAGCCACACAATACCATTACCCCTATTGCCCGTAAAAACGGTGATTTATATGAGCTTGATTTGGTGCTTCGCAATAACATTACAACTGACGAGCATCCTATGGGCGTATATCATCCCCACGCAGAGCTTCACCACATAAAGAAGGAAAATATCGGACTTATTGAGGTTATGGGACTAGCGGTTCTGCCTGCAAGACTAAAAAATGAAATAGCACTTCTGAAAACCGCAATTCTCGAAAACCGCGATATCGAGCACGATGAGGTACTCTCAAAGCATTTCGATTGGTCGAACGAAATTAAAGCTAAATACAATAATATAACTAAAGAAAATATTGATAAAATTATTGAGGATGAAATCGGCATTGTTTTTGCCAAGGTTTTAGAGCACGCCGGTGTCTACAAGCGAAATGCTGACGGAATTAACGCCTTTAAGAGGTTTTGTGAAAGCGTAAAATAATATGTTTATCGAAAAATTTACAACTGTACTTATTCAGGTTTTAATATTGCTGATGCTAATACTCATCGGCTATGTTCTGACAAAATCAAAAATTTTAACCGACAAGGGCGTTAAAAGTATGACCGATATGGTTTTATTGCTTGTAACTCCCTGTGTGATTATCAAATCCTTTATAAGAGAATTTGATAAGGGACTGCTTAAAAGCCTTTTAATAAGCTTTTTAATCGCTATTTTGGCACACATTGCCTTTATAGTTTTAAGCCGTTTACTTATGCGAAGTGATGATAAAAACAGCGAAAAGGTATTACAGTTCGGTATAATTTTTTCCAACTGCGGATATATGTCTATACCGCTTCAACAAGCAATACTTGGTGATATGGGCACCTTCTACGGCTCGTCCTATATTGCAATATTCAATATTTTTGTCTGGAGCTACGGTATACTTTTAATAAGTGGCGACAAAAAATTCTTGACACCCAAAAAGCTTATTATAAACCCGGGAATAATTGGTGTAACTGTGGGACTTCTTATATTCCTTTTGTCAATACCCATACCAAAGCCCATAAGCGAAACCGTTTCTTATATGGCGTCGCTTAATACTCCCCTTCCAATGATAATTATAGGCTTTCATTTAGCAAACAGTAACCTGATTTCGGGATTAAAGGATATTAAATGTCTTTACTCAATGCTGTTAAAATTAATTGTTTTCCCGCTTTTGGCACTAGGCGGTATATATCTCTGCGGAATCAGAGGTGTGCTTTTAGTATCCTCTGTAATATCGGTCAGTGCACCTACCGCTGCAATTACAACTATGTTTTCTGCAAAATATGAAAGAAACACACCGCTTTCGGCAAATATGGTGTCGCTCAGCACAATAGCGTCCTTGATAACAATGCCACTTATTGTAACGCTAGCTCAAATCATTGCATAAATTTTACACCTCGGTCAATAATATGTCCGAGGTGATTTTTTTGAAAAATTTAACACTAAGTGAAAAGGAAATGACGCTATTAAAAGATTTAAAGGGTCAGGAAAAAATTTGTATTGAAAAGTATACAAAGTACTCATCCTCTGCTCTTGACAATCAGTTGAAACAGCTTTTTACAGAAATTTCCAACGTTGAGCGAGAGCATTTATCAACACTTACACAAATTGAAAACGGAACAATTCCAAACACCAGCGGTGCTCCAAAGCAAACGGTAAATACTGTATTTTCTGAATATTACGGTATGGGAGATACCCCCGACAAGCAGGCAGATTGTTACCTTTGTTCTGACCTTTTGGCAGACGAAAAGCACGTATCAAATCTTTACAACACCTGCATTTTTGAATTTCGTGAGACACCCCTTCGAGACGCATTAAACCACATCCAAAAAGAGGAGCAGGAGCACGGAAAAGCTATATACGACTATATGGCTAAAAATAATATGTACTCATAAAATTCCGTTTTTTGTTGACATATTTTCGCTTTTTGGTTAAAATATTTGCGGTGATAATATGTCTTTAACAAAAAAACCTTCCCATATTTATGAACCTACTCCGCTTCAATGCGGTCAGGCAGTCCTTGCTATGCTGTCTGATAAAACAGTAGCGGAAATAATTGAAATTGTGGGGACGGAAAACGAAACAACACTAAAGCAAATGTTTTTTTGCCTTAAAACACTTGGTATCAGTTACAAAACCGAACGTATCGAGGTAAAGGAAAAAACTAAGCTTCCAAAAATTTGTATTTTAAGCTTGGAAACACCTAAATGCTGGCATTGGTCACTTTATTTTGACGGTGTTTTTTACGACCCTGAATATGGCATTTTATCCGACTTTCCCCCGTCAAACAGGCGGTACTATTGGGAAATCATCGAAAATTAGGCATAAAAAATCAGGACTTAACGTCCTGATTTTTTATATTATTTAGTCTTAAAATATTTGATAAACGGCGTATTAGGTCCTTTATTTACAACAAAGCAAAGACCTAAATTTTTAAGTGTATCACCGTGGTATTTTCTGCCGTTTTCGGTATCGGTATAAACTAAGCTATCATCAGTACAAGGAAGCTTAATAAACCTATCCCCGGAATTTGGAGCTGCTTCAATTTGAATATAAAACAGCAAAATTTCCTTTTTATCGGGCGATGAATAACACCAAGCAGCAAAATCCTCATTATATCCAAGACGGTAAAAATCACCGAAATTTATAAGGTCATAATGCTTTTTGTAGAACTTAATTTGCTCTTTAATTTTTTCTTGTTCTTC
>JAZNBP010000031.1:0-3566 GCA_045587085.1 Acutalibacteraceae bacterium
AGACCGCTTGGCCTCCGACTTTATCAGCACCAAATACCCAAACACCATTTTCCTTTAAAAAATCTATGGTATTTGCAATATTTGTAACACGGGCTACCTTCATATATTCAAGTGCACCGCTTGCCGATTTTGCAACAGTAGCATTAAGAGACGCACTACGCCTTTTCGGGATTATAATTCCGTGAACACCCGAAGCTTCGGCAGTTCTTATGATAGCACCAAGGTTATGCGGGTCCTCAAGCTCGTCGCAAATTATTATAAAGGGCTTTTCGTTTCTTTGCTTTGCAATTTCAAGTATTTCCTCGGGGGTAGAGTAATCCTGCGAGGCATACATAACGGCAATGCCCTGATGATTTGCACCCTGACAGTAATAGTCAAGCTTTTGAGGACTAATCTCTTTTATTAAAATTCCTCTTTGCTTGCATTTAGCAATAATTGCAGTAACAGAGCCGCCCGTTACACCGTGGGCTACAAGCAGTCGGTCAATTTCTCGACCGCTTTTCACAGCCTCCATAACAGGGTTTCTGCCACAAATTATATTGCTTTGCTTTTCTGTAAAATTGTTATCCATTATTTTCAACTCTATCTATATACTTTAATATCTAATATAGTATAACATAAAATAATGACAAATGGAACAATTTTTTTATTTTTTATCAAATTCGATTAAAATAAAAAAATGCTTTACTTTTAGGAAAGTTTGTGGTAGAATACTAAAGGTTAATCTGCGAAAGTGTGATTAACGCTACCGTCTACTATGCTTTGGGTGACTGCCTATTAGGAACACCTTTGACCTATTGCTTGGTTTACGGATAAATTTTAAAGAGGTGAAAACACAATGACAAAGGAACAAAAGCAGGCTATTATGGTTGAGTATGCAACTCACGAGGGCGACACAGGTTCACCTGAGGTTCAAATCGCAGTTCTTACTAACCGCATCAATGAGCTTAACGCTCACCTTAAGGACCATCCCAAGGATAAGCACTCTTACAGAGGTCTTTTAAAAATGGTTGGTCACAGAAGAAATCTTTTAGCATACTTGCAAAAGGTTGATATTGAAAGATACCGTGCTCTTATCAAGCGTCTTGGTATCCGTAAGTAATTGCTTGACACAAAGGGCAGGCCGTCTAAAACGGTCTGCCTTATTGTAAGTTTTGAGATTTTCTGTTGTTAGCGATAAATCGGGTATATTAAGCCGTTAGTGTATCGGATTTATTGCTAAACGGAAATCTCGCAAAATAAAAAGGAGATTGAAAAATGTTTGAAAATTACAAGGTTTACGAAACCACACTTGCAGGCAGACCTTTAAAGCTTGAAACAGGTATGATGGCAGGTCTTGCAAATGCAGCTGTTATGGCAGGCTATGGCGATACACGTGTACTTTGTACAGTTACCGCTTCTGCTAAACCCCGTGAGGGTGTTGACTTTTTCCCCTTATCAGTAGATTATGAGGAAAAGATGTACTCTGTGGGCAGAATTCCCGGCTCATTTACCCGTCGTGAGGGTAAGGCTTCGGATAAGGCAATACTTGCTTCTCGCTGTATTGACAGACCTATTCGCCCCTTATTCCCTAAGGATATGCGTAACGATTGCTCGGTTGTAGCTACAGTTATGTCAGTTGATCCCGACTGCTCACCTGAGGTAGCAGCAGCTATCGGTGTATCAACTGCTATTGCAATTTCTGATATTCCTTGGGCTGGTCCTATTTCAAGTGTTAACGTTGGCTTGGTTGACGGTGAGATTGTTATTAACCCCACATTAGAGCAAAGAGAAAAGACCGACCTTAACCTAACCGTTTCTTCAACCGAGGATTTGGTTGCTATGATTGAAGCCGGTGCTAACGAAATTGATGATGACCTTATGTTTGATTGCATTATGGCAGGTCACGAAGCAAATAAAGAGGTTGTTAAGTTTATAAACGGCATAGTTGCTGAAATCGGCAAAGAAAAGTTTGAGTTTGAGTCTAACGATCCTGACCCTGAAATTATGGCAGAGATTGAGGCATTCTGCATTGAGGATGTTAAAAAGGCTCTTGACACCGATGATAAGCTTGTTCGTGACGCAGCTTTACTTCCTATATATAATGCTGTTCACGAAAAGTTTGACGAGCGTTTCGAAGGCAACGAGGCAAAGCTTGACGAGATTATGTATCTTGTTCAAAAGCACGTTGTTCGTGCTTGGCTTAAGGATGAGAAAAAGCGTGTTGACGGCAGAGGTATTGATGAAATCCGTCCTCTAAATGCACAGGTTGATTTATTACCCCGTGTTCACGGAAGCGGTATGTTTACTCGTGGACAGACTCAGGTGCTTTCTATTGCAACCTTAGCTCCTGTATCTGAGGCTCAAAAGCTTGACGGTCTTGATGAGGAAGTTTCTAAGAGATATATTCACCACTATAATTTCCCGTCATATTCAGTTGGTGAGACAAAGCCCTCTCGTGGCCCCGGCAGACGTGAAATCGGTCACGGCGCTTTGGCTGAAAAGGCTTTGGTTCCCGTTATTCCTTCAGTAGAGGAATTCCCATATGCTATCCGCGTTGTATCTGAGGTATTATCCTCTAACGGTTCTACTTCACAGGGTTCTATTTGCGGTTCTACTTTGGCTCTTATGGCTGCCGGTGTTCCGATTAAGGCTCCCGTTGCCGGTATTTCTTGCGGTCTTATCACAGGCGATGACGGTGTATACGGTGACTTTATGACTATGGTTGACATTCAGGGTCTTGAGGACTTCTATGGCGATATGGACTTTAAGGTGGCAGGTACTCACAAGGGTATTACTGCTATTCAGATGGACCTTAAGGTGCACGGTCTTACTCCTGCTATTATTAAGGAAGCCTTTGCAAAAACTCATAAGGCAAGACTTCATATTTTAGATGAGGTTATGCTCAAGTGTATTCCTGAATACCGTTCAGAGCTTTCTCCCTATGCACCCAAGATGCTTACTACAGTTATCAGCCCTGACAAAATCGGTGATGTTATCGGTAAACAGGGTAAGGTTATTCAGTCCATTCAGGAGCAGTGCAACTGTACAATCAATATCGAGGAGGACGGTCACGTTTATGTTGCCGGTCTTGATATTGAAAAGGCTAAGCAGGCAATCGCTATTGTAGAGCTTATTGCAAACGACCCCGAGGTTGGTGCTATCTACAGCGGTAAAGTAACAAGACTTATGACCTTTGGTGCTTTTGTTGAAATCGCTCCCGGTAAAGAAGGCTTGGTTCACATTTCTAAGCTTGATGTTAAGCGTGTAGAAAAGGTTGAGGATGTTGTAGCTGTTGGCGATCAGGTAATTGTTAAGGTTACCGAAATTGATGACCAGGGCAGAATTAATCTTTCTCGCCGTGATGCTTTAGTAGAGATAAACGGTGCTGTGGTTGAGGAAGGTGCTGACGAGCAGAACGACAGACCCCGTCGTGATAAAAAAGACCGTAAGGGCTTTAAAAAGCACGATTAATTAAATATTATCAAGTAAAAAATACAGTCACAGAAAAAGTTGTAAATTTCAGCTTTTTCTCTGATTTTTTTAAAAATAATATACAAAAATTCACTTGACAACTATTATTAAGT
>JAZNBP010000032.1:0-12829 GCA_045587085.1 Acutalibacteraceae bacterium
TATTGTTTCGTCGCACAGCTCAGGGCAGTTTGACTGACCGATATAGAACTTTCCGTTATAATCTTTTCCGTTTTGGATATGCTCCATAACCGCCTCAACAGTGGACTTTATAGCGGCCTTTTTGCCCCTTACCTTAGAGTAGGCAATAATTCTGCCTTCATTATTTAAATGCATCAAAGGGCAGATACCAAGCATTGTGCCAAGCATTGCCGAAAGGCCTGATACTCTGCCGCTGCGTTTAAACTGTGTTAAATCGGTTGAGAAAAACTGATGATGTACCTTGTTTCTGTTAGCAAGCACCCATTCCTCAATCTCTTCCATACTACTTCCGTTATCACGCATATCTGCAACTGTATCCACAAGCATTCCGTAGCCTAAGCAACTGCAAAGCGAGTCGATTACTACAAGCTTTCTTTCGGGATATTTTTCCTTAAGCTTTTCTACTGCGTGTACAGCATTTTTATAAGAGGGTGTCATACCTGTTCCAAAAGCGATATGTAGAACATCGCCCTTTTGAAGCAGCTCGTCAAAATACTCCTCATAACAGAATTCGTTAATCTGTGAGGTAACGGGAGTTTTGCCCTGCTTTAGCATTTCAAAAAACTCAGGCAATGCGTTTGCGTTTCTGCCCATATCGTCAACATATTCCTCGCCGTCTACAGCATAGGTGTAAAAGATAACCGAAATGTCACGACCGCTTACATAGCTATAAGGCAGGTCAACTGTGGATTCGCAGGATAATTGAAAATCGTATTGCATCATTATTCTCCTTATATAATATATGTGTCAAGAAAACGCTCGGCACAGTATCAACATATTTTGCCGAACACAGGTATAATTATACAACCTTTCTCTATTTTTTGCTATCAACTGTTCATTTTTTCAACTCTAAAGCAAAATTTTATTCAGTAGAATTAAAAACGCTTAACTCTCCCATCAGTAGAGTTAAGCGTTAATCCCCATTATTAAAGGCTTTTTTGGTTACTTATTTTTCTTTTTCATAAATGACCAAAGCAATATAACCGCTTGCGAGGGTATTCCCAAAAGATAAAGCAACCATACATTTCCAAGTCCTAAATGCTGACAAGTTATATGAATTGAAGCTATTGCCGACCACATAAGCAGTGAAATTATAAGGTAATTTGTTTTTTGGTTAAACCAAATACTGTTAAGCACAAGCCAGACAATAGCCGTTACAGGCACTGCGTAAACAAACGCCAGCCACACAAGCTTTATAGACGGTGCTATAAGGGTAATAAGCACAAAGCTTAAAAGAGCTATAAACCATACACACAAAACCGCAATCAAGGTGATTACTGTACGGCTGTATTTAGCTGTGATTTTATCCTTAAAGCTTGGCTGAGCCTTTGGATGCTCCTCTGATACTAAATAGTCAAGCGTTACACCGTACATATCTGCAATTTCCACCAAAACCTCAAGGTCGGGCATAGAGCTACCGTGCTCCCATTTTGAAATCGCTTTATCCGAATAATTAAGCTTTTCGGCAAGCTCAAGCTGTGTCAAATTATGAGCAAGACGCAATTCTATTAAATTTTTAGCAACGGTATTCTTAATATCGCTCATATTTTCAGCCTTTCCTTAGAATTTTTGCCTTTAACAAAATAATAATATAAAAATCTTTTTTTGTCAAGTCTAACCCAAATTCAACCCCCACCGATAAGCATTAAAAAAGCGAGATTTTAGTGAAGAGGTAAAAAGCAAAAAGTAAAAATCCCGCCCACTTGCGTGAACGAGGATTTTTGTCTATGGGCTACAAAAAGATTTTTTCGGTAGTTTTTCGTATGAGTTTGAACTCTTACGTCAATCACTGCGTAGCCGTGCATATCATCAAGACGAAGTCTTGTATATCATCAATTCCTAGGGAATTGTATATCATCATTGCGAAAGAAAATACAGCCTTCGGCTGATGATATACACGCTTTCCGTGATAATATACGCCTAATGGCGATGATATACCATTGCTTTCGCAATGGATAAAAAATCGACAGGTCAAAACCTGTCGATTTTTTGGTGGAGGTGAGGAGAATCGAACTCCTGTCCGAAAATCTATTCATATTGGCATCTCCGAGCGCAGACGCATATTTAAATTCCCTTATATCGCCGTCAAGCGTCGAACTGCGATATTCGGTAGTCCCTTATCCGTGATAAAAGCCGAGACGCTCTCTTATTCACGTTCACCGCTAAAATGACACCCTTGCCGAGCCGCGGTACTCACGGCAACGATGAGCAGCCAAATTAGGCTGCTAAAGCAACTTTATTGTTGTTAGTTAATTTTTATTGCGGATTTTAAAGCGGTTCCGCACCGCTGCTCGCTTCCGATACTGCAAAATCCCCGTCGAAACCTTTACACCCCCATATTTAAAGTAAGAGGTAAGAGGTAATAGTGAAGAGGTAAAAGTAAGAGGTAAGAGTAAATAGGTGAGGTTTACCTGTTTTGTTCCTTTAGTGCCCTGTCTATTGCTCTGCTTGCGTCACGCTTTGCGGAGGTTTCACGCTTATCGTAAAGCTTTTTACCCTTGCAAAGTCCTAATTGCACCTTAACAAGGGAACCTTTAAAATAAACCGAAAGCGGAACAAGTGCCAAGCCCTCCTGCTTGACAGTACCCATAAGACGCATAATTTCACGCTTATGCATTAAAAGCTTACGGTTTCGCATAGGCGGGAGATTAAAAATATTTCCGTGGTCATACGGGCTTATATGCATTTGCTTTATTATCATTTCCCCGTCATCAATACTGCACCACGCATCCTTAAGATTTACACCGCCTTGACGGATAGACTTTACCTCTGTGCCGGAAAGAGAAATTCCCGTTTCAAAGCTTTCGAGTACAAAATATTCGTGATAAGCTTTTTTGTTTGTTGCAATAGTTTTTGTGTTTTCCAGGAAAACCCCTCCCTTAAAAAATAGTTTACACTAAATTTAAAAAAATAAAAGTAAATTTAGTCGAATTTTAACGCCCGTAAGGATAAACCTTGCGGGCGTCTCTTTTTAATTTAAAAAAGAATTAGTCCTCAGCGATAGCCTCAACAGGACAACCGGCAGCACAAGCACCGCAGCTGCAGCATTTGTCAGCATCGATTACATATTTATCACCGTCTGCGGCGATAGCTTCACAAGGGCAAGCTGCTGCACACGCACCACAGCCGATGCAAGCATCAGAAATACGATAAGCCATTCAAAATACACCTCCGTAGTATTATTGTTAATCATATTGTAACAACATTTTTCTTAAAAAGCAAGAAAAATATTATTAAACACCGTTTTACTTTGAAGTTTTCTTGCGAATTGTTTTTACATCGTCACGGTGAACCTTATAAACGAGGGCCTCCTCGTCGGGGTCCTTGACTAAAAGATTGCCGGAAATCGGGTTTTTGTCAACTACAACCGCCGTTCCCTCACGAGTTTTTACGGTAGCACCTACAGGCGGAGTAATCGAGTTTAAATACTCATACGTATCCTGCTCGTATTTAAGACAGCACATAAGTCTGCCGCAAGAGCCGGAAACCTTGGTAGGATTAAGGGAAAGTCCCTGCTCCTTAGCCATTTTGATAGAAACCGTCTGGAAATCGCTTAAAAACTGCTTACAGCAATAGGGTTGTCCGCAAACACCGATACCGCCAAGCATTTTTGCTTCATCCCTGACACCGATTTGCCTAAGCTCAATCCTTGTGTGGAAATGAGCCGCCAAGTCCTTGACAAGCTCCCTGAAATCCACTCTGCCGTCTGCAGTAAAGAAAAACAGAATTCTGCCCCCGTCAAAGGAGTATTCAACCCTTACAAGCTTCATTTCAAGCTTGTGCTTTTCTACCATTTTTTCGCAAACAGATAAAGCCTCTGCTTCCTTCTGACGGTTTTCCTCTATACGTTTTAAATCCCGTTCATTTGCAAATCGAAGCATTTTACAAAGAGGCTGTACGATATTTTCGTCAGGCTCGTTATGTGCTTCACGGGATACTGTTACTATATCCTTTCCGTTTTGTGTTTCAACGATTACCTTATCCCCTATTTTTGGATTAAAGCCTTGCGGGTCAAAAAAGTATTCTTTGCCCATATCGTTAAACTTAACCGATATAACCTTTGTCATATATCCTCCTGCTAAGCTGTTGTAATCTGTTCTGCACGGCTTGTAAGTGTACAGAACAAAAGCGTTAAGTTAATGTTTGTAACAAGACTTTGCTGAAGCTCGGTCAAAAGCTCGTAAAGTCTTAAAAGAAATGCCGATTTATAGCTTTTTGTATTTGCACAAAGCTCCTTCATACAAAGAATTTTTAAATCCTTAAAAAAAGCGTCGGTCTCTATTCGGCTTTTTTCAACCTCTGCCACAGCGGACAGCATACCGAAGCTGTCGCCCTTTAAAAAGTGCTTTAAAAACTCCTCTGCCGCCGCCTTTGTTTTTGAAGAGCTTTCGCCCGAAAGCAAATTCAGTGCAACGCCTACATTGTTTTCAGCAGTTTTAAGTGCCGATAAAATATCCTCAAAAGAATAATCTGTGGTGCTTTTTATATACTCCGCCGCGGTCTCCTTTTCGGGAGCAGTAAGACTTAATACAACACAGCGTGAAAGCACCGTTTCTATTAAAGAAGCCTTGCTTTCGGCAATAAGAATAAACGATGCGGTAGCCGGTGGCTCCTCCAAAACCTTTAAAATCGCATTTTGCGACTGCTCATTTAAGGTGTCTGCAAAATCGATTATAAAAACCCTCATTTTTGCCTGATGCGGTTTTATATACGCATCTGCTTTAAGAGTTCGTATTTGGGAAACTGCAATATTTTTTTTGCCGTCCTCAGGGGCTATTACCGTAATATCGGGATGATTTTGCTTTTTCTTGCATTCCCGACACTCACCGCAGGGGGGATTATCTCCGCTACAGACAATTGCCGACGCCAAATAAAACCCCAGCGTATGTCTGCCGGTTCCCTTATCTCCCTCAATTAAAATTGCGTGCGGAAGACGTTTTTCCTTTATTGCATTTTCTATGGCAAGCTTTATTTTAGTGTTTCCTACAAGCGGAAAGCTCATATTACAAAACCAACCTTTTTCATTGCCTTAAAGTAGGTTTTTGCTGCCACCTTTTCAGCCTTTGCCGCACCCTCGCGGTAAAGTGCTTCAAGAGCCTTTTTGTCCTTTATAATCTCATCATAGCGTGATTTTATAGGTAGCAATGTGTCCGCAACAGCCTCGCCTACGGCTAACTTAAAGTCGCCATAGCCCTTGCCTTCAAATTCCTTTTCTACCTCTGCCACGGTTTTGCCCGTAACGGTAGAATAAATAGTGATAAGATTTGAAATGCCGGGTTGCTCATCGCAAAAACGCACGCAAGCCTCACTATCGGTTACAGCACGCTTAAACTTGCGGATAATTGTATCCTTATCGTCAAGAATTGCAACCCAAGCGTTCGGGTTATCATCCGATTTAGACATTTTCTTTGACGGGTCCTGAAGCGACATAATGCGAGCACCTACCTTTGGAATGTAAGGCTCGGGAATTGTGAAAACATCGCCATAAAGATTGTTAAAGCGAACCGCTATATCCCTTGCAATTTCAAGGTGTTGCTTCTGGTCAGCACCAACAGGCACAAAATCAGGCTTGTAAAGTAAAATATCTGCCGCCATAAGCACAGGATAAGAGAAAAGTCCTACATTAACATTATCAGCGTGCTTGGCAGATTTATCCTTAAACTGTGTCATTCTTGCCATTTCGCCGAATTGAGTATTACAGGACAAAAGCCAAGAAAGATTAGCGTGCTCAGGTACGTGTGACTGAATAAAAACTGTATTTTTTTCGGGGTCTATGCCGAGAGCCAATAAAAGGGCATAGGTTGAATATATCTGCTGACGCAATGCTGCAGGGTCCTGACGGACGGTTATTGCGTGAAGGTCTGCTACAGCAAAGGTGCAGTCAAACTCATCCTGCATACTTACCCAATTTTTAAGCGCACCCAAATAGTTGCCGAGTGTCAGCATACCGCTTGGCTGAATACAGCTTAAAACCTTTTTCTTAGGGGTAGAAAGAATTTCGTTTTCCATTATATCAATCCTTAAAAGCTATAATTTAAATATACACATTACATAATAACACAATAATTCTTTTTTTACAAGTGTATAAATAAGGTCTTTTTTGCTTTTTTTAGGAGTAGGTCTTGACAAAAGGAATGTAGAGTGCTATAATTCTCTTGCAATAGGGAGCTCGGAGAAACCGTGCTGAGAGGAAGCTTAGTAATTTACTTATGCTTCGACCTTTAACCTGATGCGGATAATGCCGCCGTAGGGAAATACGCAAAAGTATTGCCACAGGTAGAATTGCCTGTGGCTTTTCTGTTTTTCTAGAGGACAGAAAACCCTCTCGTTAAGGATTGCAAATTTGTAATTTTTAGGAGACGAAAAAATGAAAGAAAATGCCAAAAAAAGAATTTACTCACTAACAGTCAGTGCCGTTTTTGTGGCACTTGCTACCGCCCTTAGCTTTATAAAGGTATACGAACTGCCTATGGGTGGCTCGATAACCTTGTTTTCAATGCTGCCGATAATAATGCTGGCCTTTATGCTTGACAAAAAATGGAGCATTGGTGCTGCATTTTGCTACGCACTGCTACAGCTTTTGTTCGGCATTACCCTTGACGGAATGCTCGGTTGGGGACTAACTCCGCTTGCCCTTGTAGGTGCCGTTTTTCTTGATTACTTAATTCCATTTACTTGTTTGGGTTTTGCATTTTTGTTTGGAAAGAAAAACATTTTCACAATAGCATTGGGAACGGTTTTTGTTATGGTTTTAAGGTTTTTGTGCCACTTTTTGTCGGGTGTTATTATATTCGACATCTGGTGTGAATGGGACAGCGTTTACCTTTATTCGCTAATCTATAACGGTTCCTTTATGTTGCCCGAGCTAATCCTTACAACGCTTGGTGCAGTAATCCTTTTTTCCCTGCCGCAAATAAAAAAGCTTATTAAATAACAGAATTTCGGGATGCCACAGAGCATCCCGATTTTTATTTTTAAAATATTTTTCTCTGTCGCCAAAATTCCCGTATTTTTGCACTTTCTTTAGCATATAATTTTTTAGGATAAAAGAAAACTAAAGCTAAAGGCTTAAAAAGAAAGGGGAAAATAATATGAACGGTTTTTATCCTGAAGGATGGCAAAAAGAGAGTAACAATTCAAAATTCACAAAAGAAAGCTTGCTTGAAGCAAAGCTTGACCGACGTGTTTTGGAGGGTGTCGTTATAATGTGCGACGCCTACCACAATTTATTGGTCGATTTAAAGGTTATGCGGGGCGTAATCCCCCGAAGCGACGGAGCTATGGGTATAGCCGACGGTTCAACCCGTGACATTGCACTTATTTCACGTGTCGGCAAAAAGGTTTGCTTTACTGTAGAGGAAATAAGCCTTGACCAAAACGGCAAGGAATATGCTCTCTTGTCCAGAAAAAATGCTCAGGAAATTTGCAAAAATTACATTCTCGAAAACAAGCGTGCCGGGGATATAATAAACGCAAAAATCACACATCTTGAATCCTTTGGAGCCTTTTGTGACATAGGCTGCGGAAACATAGCACTTTTGCCGATTGATGCAATTTCGGTATCCCGCATTTCGCACCCGATAGACAGATTTTTTGTGGGTGAAAACATAAAAGCCATAATAAAAGGCATATCGCAAGACGGGAAAATAACACTTTCTCACAAGGAGCTTCTTGGTACTTGGGAGGAAAATTCCGCACTTTTCTCCCCCGGGCAAACAGTAACGGGCGTAGTAAGAAGCGTAGAAAGCTACGGTATTTTTGTCGAGCTTGCCCCTAATCTTGCGGGCCTTGCCGAGCCTAAAGCCGACATAAAGGTAGGTCAGCAGGCAAGCGTGTATATAAAAAGCATTATAAAAGAAAAAATGAAAATAAAGCTTATAATTATTGATAGCTTTTCAAACGGCTTTTCGCCCGAAATAAAATATTTTTATACAGGTGAGCGTATTGATAATTGGAAATATTCTCCCGAAATTTGTGAAAAAAGAATTTACTCCGAATTTTGCTCGTAAAGCTTTTTTATATTGCAAAGCGACATTCCGACAGTAAATAATGCGGTCATACCTTTTATAAGCGTGCCTGAAAAAACGAAAAAATAGTAAAATCCGTCAAGTCGGCTGTAAAGCCTGCCTACAGATATGGTTGAAACTGCGGTGCTAAATGGAAAATCAAGTCTTGATGTAAACTCTGTACCAAAAAGAAAAACAGGAAAAGCTACCATTAAAAATAAAATTACTGTACTGACAAGACTGCCCGTAAAATACGCCTTTATTCGCAGTTGTTTAAAGGTGAGTGCCTGATAAGGAATTAAAATAAGCATTGGCAGAAAGGTCTCTTTTAAGAAAGTAAGCGTGCTTTCTGCTATGCTGTCGTCGATTGCGTATAAGCTTGTTATTCTCGAAAAATCACAGCTTTTTGAAAGCAAAATAAAGAATGTGAAAAGAATAAGAAGCGATACGCTAAAAAGAATAAGCGAAAGCTTTAAAAATCCCTCGTTTTTGAGCTTTAAAAGACTTAAAAACAGAATTACAAGCAATAAAATCAGCAGTATTTTATTTTTAAATACGGTTTGCTCTGCAAAGCTTAAAAAAGCAGTAAATGCGGATTTAAAAACAAAAAGCGAATATACTGCTATTAAAACCCAAAAAGTTACCGCCAGCATAGGCGGTGCTTTTTTTATTACAGCCCACACAATAAGATAAAGAAAAAATGAAAAAAGCGTAAACACAGAAAAGGCAATCAAAAAGCTTAAAACTGTGTTTCCCTTAAATTTTGTAAAGCTCGGCAGAGCCGTACCTAGCATAACGCAAAGCGACACAAAATGCGGATTAAAGCTTAGTTTTTCTTTAATTTGCTTCATCCTCCTCAAGATAAACTTTATCATCTGATACACTAAATTTTGGCAATGCGTTAAAGCCGTCTTTTTCTAAAACGCTTTCAAAAATTTCGTAATATCGGTTTTTAAATTCTGCCTTTTTTTCACTGTGCTGAGTTGCAAGAATTTGCACTATATCAAAGCCTAACGCAACGCTGGAAAAAGGCTTTGCTTTTAAAAGCTCGCTAGTGCTTTTTGTTCTTACAAATGCTACCGCACGTGTAAGCTCTGTCCTATTTTCACAAAAAATAAGCATTTTCCTGATATCCTCTGTCTCTAGCGTTTCGTCTAATACGATAACCGCACAATGCTCAAGCGAAAAGGAGGCGGCACTTTTGTTGTATGCCTGAGAAAAAGCCTCTGATATACTTTTGGCTTTGCCTTTAAAAACAATATTTTCAATGTCTCTTTCGGAGTCCTCCGAATTCACCGTTACCGCCTCTACCGAGACCGAAAATTCCTTGCCCTCGCGGGATAAGCCTATTAGCGAGACAATATATTTTCCTTGACTTTCAGGACTGCAGGAAACACAAAAGATTAAACACACACAAACTAACAGAAGTATTGCTTTTTTCATTTTGGTTTCGCCTGCCTCCAAATATTTTTATTAAAAATCGGACGTTTAAAGCTAAAAAACCACGGGGACCGCACCAGAGTGTCCTTAAGGTCCTGTGCAGTTATGCTTTTAAGCGATGCGGTGTAATCAACACCAAGTGATGAAAGGGAAAGTATGTGGCTAAGCATTACAGAAATGCCCGAAAATATGCCAAGAAGCCCGAATGCTCCGCCTAAGATTATAAGAAAAAACCGAATATACACAACAGCTGATGAAAGCCGTTGCACCATAAGTCCCGAAACCGCCGAAAGTGCTATTACTATAAGCATTGGAGTGCTTATAATTCGGGCTTCCACCGCCGCCTGACCTACCACAAGACCGCCGACCACACTAAGTGCGTGACCAAGGCTTTGGGGCATTCTAAGACCTGTTTCCTTCAGAATTTCAAAAACAAGCAACATAATTATGCATTCAGTAATAGGCAAAAAAGGGACACCGCCACGCAGTTTTTCAATAGCTATTGCAAGGGATGTCGGCAATAAGGCGTGATGATGATTTACAAGTGCTATAAAAAGTCCCGGAAGCATTATTGCAATAAAAAAGCTTAAATACCGTAAAAATCTGCCCACCGACGAAATATAAAAATTGCGGTAGTAATCCTCATCCGACTGAAAATTTTCAGAAAAAAGATACGGCAGTGTCAGTACCACAGGTGTTCCGTCGGCAATAACGGCTATTCTGCCCTCTAAAAGACGTGCAGCCGCAACATCGGGACGCTCGGTGCGACCTACTGTTTTAAAAAGTGAATATCGGTTATCCTTAATTTCCTCTGCAATGTAATTAGTATCAAGAATACCGTCCATATCTATTTTTTCTATTCTTTTTCTAAGCTCTTTTACTCTTTGTTTGTCGGCAAGTGTACCAAGATAGCATATAAATACCATAGTACCGCTACGCCTACCCACACGAAGCATTTCTATATTAAGGTCGGGGGTTTGCAGTTTTCGTCTTAGCATTGCAAGATTAAGCATTGCGGTCTCCTCAAAGCCCTCGTGCGGACCGCTTAAAAGACGCTCGGTATCAGGCTCCTTTATACCTCGGGTTTTAAAGCCTTTAATATCTATACGAAGTGCGTTTTTACTGTCATTTATAAGCAAAACCGCTTCCCCGTAAAGAAGTCCCTCAAGAATTTTTTGCACAAGGCTTTCCTGTCGCACATCCCTTACACAAAGCACCTGAGTTTCAATATACTCGGCAATACTGTTTGACGCATTTTCGCTTCTGCTTTGGAGCAGTGGCTCGATTACTGCGTCGTTAAGCTGTTCCGAATCAACCATTCCGTCGAAATAAATCAGCATACATTCGCTTTTTATGTTAGTCCTGACCGTAAGGCGTCTAAAGCGTATGGAAATGTCGTTTTTAAAGATTTCACGAAATATATTAGTATCGCTCTCGATATCGCCCGAAAGCTGTATGTTCTTATAATCCCTTATATCGCATCCCACAAAAATCACCCAGAATATTATACGTTAAAAATTCCAAATAATACAAAAATGGTGCAGTCCTGGACTGCACCATTTATACTTTTACATATTATAAATTTTTTGCTTAAGCTCTGTTACGGAATGTGCTATACAATCGGCTCCGGCAGTCTCTAGCTCCTCTTCTGAGCCAAAGCCGTAGGTTACGCCTATAGCCTTAATAGAGAATTTGTGAGCACCCAATATATCATACCTGCGGTCGCCCACCATTACAGCGTTATCGGGGGATATCTGGCATTGGTTTAAGACATATTCTATAATGTCATCCTTTTCGCTGCGGCTTTCATCCATAGTAGCACCGCCTATGAAATAAAAGAAGTCCGAAATGCCGAAAAATTCAAGTATCCTTTTAGCAAACTCTTGTGGCTTTGAGGTGGCCAGAATTACCTTTTTGCCGTCCGCCCGAAGCTCTTTTAAAAGTTCAAATATCCCGTCATAAAGCCTATTTTCAAATATTCCCGTAACCGAAAAATATTCCCTGTAATAAGAAAGAGCTTTTAAGGCGTCCTCTTTAGAAAATCCGTAATAATCCATAAAGGCATTTATAAGGGGCGGACCTATAAACTTGTAAAGCTCGGTCCTGTCCTTTATTTCTATTTTGAATTTTTTTAATGCGTATATTACAGAATTTGTAATGCCAAGCGACGGGTCAGTAAGCGTACCGTCAAGGTCGAACAGAATATACTCCATCATTCTGCTAAAGCTCTCTCTTTTTGAATGTCTGCTTTAAATTCCTCATTCTGCTCTGGGTAAGCAGAAAGCATAGGCTCAACATCCTTACCTTTTTTGCGGTCATAGTAATTCTTGGTGATTTTTACAACCTGACCGCTTAAAAGCACTACTGCAATAAGGTTAGGAAGTGCCATAAGACCGTTGAAGGTATCGTCTAGTGACCAAAGTAAATCTGCGTGGATAACTGCAGCAGCTACAATCAAAGCAACATATATAACCTTAAACACTAAAACAGAAATGTCCTGTCCTTTTTTAGAAAGCTTCTGGAAGCAGAATCGGGTTGCTTGCTCGCCATAATAAGACCAAGCAAGAATGGTTGTAAACGCAAACAGAGGAATAACCAAAGAATATACAACAGTACCAAAGATTCCCAGCTCTCCAAAAGCGTTAAGTGCGGTAACTGAGTCACCACCAGCAAAGAAGCCTTTTACAAATTCGCCACTTTTTGTAATGTTGGTAGTAATAATTACAAGTGCTGTAAGTGTGCAGATAATAAATGTATCAAAGAATACTTCAAAAATACCCCACAAGCCTTGCTTAACGGGTTCTCTTACTTCGGAAGCGGAGTGTGCAATTACAGAGGAGCCAAGACCTGCTTCGTTAGAGAAAACGCCGCGTGCCAAGCCCTTTTGAATGATTTGTGCGAAGGCAAATCCGCCCACGCCACCAAGGGCTGATTTAAAGCTGAACATACTTGTGAAAATAACTTTAAAGGTTACAGGAATCACACTTACGTTCATAAATACAATAATAAGTGACATTGCAATAAATAAAAGCGACATAAAGGGAACTATTTTAGAAGCAACATTACCAATTCTCTTAATACCGCCGATAATTACAATAGCGGTAAAAAGTGCGACAACACCGCCAATAATAAGCTTTTCGCCAGAGCTTTGCATTTTAAGTGTTTCGGAAAGAGTGCCCGAAATTTTATTGGTTTGAACGCCCGACATACCAACTGCTGCAAAAAGACAGAAAATTGCGGCAACGTAACCGAGCCACTTTTGCTTTAAACCGTATGCTATGTAATAAAAAGCTCCTCCCGAAAAGTTACCTTCCTTATCTTTTTTACGGTAAAAAAGACCAAGC
>JAZNBP010000033.1:0-16149 GCA_045587085.1 Acutalibacteraceae bacterium
CTTGGATTTTTTTGGTGCGAGTGACGAGACTTGAACTCGTACGTCGTTGACACACGCCCCTCAAACGTGCCTGTCTGCCTATTCCAGCACACTCGCATATTTAAACTAGGGTAAAACGCAGGCAATAACAATTTGTTATTAATTATCGCGCCTGATTATTATATCAAAACAAAATGTAAATGTCAACAGTTAATTTTAATTTTTTTAATAATTGATATAAAAGAAGAAACTACACTCTAAAAATAAATAAAAAAGCACGGCTATCAGGGATAACCGTGCCATAAAACTATTGTAACAGGAAAGAGATTATTCCTCATCCTCGTCTTCGGCGAATTCGTCGGTATTGCACTCTAAATAATCGCCCTTGATGCGGTTTTTATTTGAAAACTTATCAAAAATTGCAAGTGCACCTACAATGGCACCGAAAACAGCTACAAGTGATAAAAAAACTTTTAAAAAACCCTTCATATTAAACGCTCCTTCCAAGCTATTATGTAATTTCTAATAATATTATACTAGAAAAAACACAACTTGTCAAACTATTATTACATAAATGGAGCAAAGAGGTGGAACAAGGCTTGTTTGAACTTTAAAAGCAGAGGTCGTCTTTTCCACCTTTCGGGACGGATTTCTCTTGAACGGTCCATAAGGCTTAAAAAGTGCTCCTTAATATCTGTAACGGTTGAGCTGTCGCAAATCCAAGCACCGCATTCAAAATGGAAAACAAAGCTGCGGTAATCCATATTGACAGAGCCGACCGTAGCGACCTTATCGTCCGAGATAAACAGCTTAGAGTGAACAAAGCCGGGGGTGAACTCATATATTTTAACGCCTGCTTCCAAAAGCTCGGCATAATTATACTGAGTAACGGGATGCACATAGGCTTTATCAGGTATGTGCGGGGTTATAATTCTTACGTCAATACCTGATTTAGCCGCCATTTGAAGCATACTTTTCATAGTATTGTCAATAATTAAATAGGGAGTTGCTATATAAACATATCTTTGTGCAGTGTTGAGAATTTGCATATATATACCCTCGGCAGGGTTTTTATCATTTAAGGGACTGTCGCTATACGGTATCACAAAGCCGTCATCCATAGTGGGGGCATCGGCAAAGTATGATTTTATCGGTAAATGCCTGCCCGTTATAAAATCCCACATACAGCAGAACATTGCAACAAAGCTTCTTACGGCGTTTCCTTTAATAATAACCGCACTGTCTGCCCAATATCCAAAGCGTTTTACGTGGTTGATATACTCGTCGCCTATATTTATACCGCCTGTCATTGCAACCTTACCGTCTACCACAATAATTTTTCTGTGGTTGCGATTGTTCATAAATATATTCATAAACGGGTTAATGGGATTAAAAATACAAACCGAGATACCTTCCGCCTTAAGTCTTGAAACAAAGCCCTTTCTTTGACGTTTAATAGAGCCAAAATCATCAAAAATAATTTTTACCTCTACACCGGCTTCAGCCTTTCGTTTTAAAACGGCGTGAATTTCATCCCACATTTTACCTTCGGCAAGAATGAAAAATTCGATAAATATATATTTTTCTGCTTTTTGTAGCTCCTCTAATATTCTTGGCAGAAAAGCCTCACCCGACGGACAATACTCGGTTGAGGATTTATCATAAAGCGGATAGCCCGATTCCCTTGTTAAATAATCGGCTTGGCGGGCGTGCATTAAATCATAATATCCAAGACGGTCTCTTACCGCAGAATCATCCTTTAAATAGCGTAAATACCGAGCCTCGCACAGACGCATTCTTTTCTTTATGTGGGGAGCAACTCTGCCACCGCCCCAAAGCAAAAAGACGCTTATTCCGAAAATGGGGAATAAAAGTATAAAAATAATCCAAGGAATTTTATGGTCGGGATTGCCTTTGCGATTGAGGATTATTATAACCGTTAAAACACCTAATACCATAGATAGGGTATAAGCAAACGCGTATTGCTCGGCAAAATCATATAAAAGACCGAACAAAAGCAACAGCTGTAATAAAAGCAATAAGCCCGACAGTATTATGCGGGTAGGTATCCTAATACCGCGGTTATTTTTAACCTTCATTGCACCAAATTCCTTTCTTTAAATAATATCTTAATTTATTCTACCACATTTTAACATAAATTTCAAATTTATTTACATAATAGTTGTAAATTTATAGTGAACTATGGTATAATGTTCTTAAAACGACGACAAATCATTGCCGTCGAAACGCAATAGCGTTTGAAAATTTGGTCTAGGGTATAATTATAGAAATAATCATAATACGGAGATGACAAAATGCCGATTAACGCTTTAACCTTAGCAGAGGGTGTAAAGGGAATTTTTATTAAGAATGACCGTTTTAAAACCACCTTGCTTTCCTTTAATTTTTATTTGCCAATTAAAAAGGAAGCTGTGGCAGATAATGCTTTACTGCCCTTTATTCTTACTTCCTGCAGTGAAAGGTATCCCGATTTTTCAAGGCTTAATTATGTTCTCGCAAAGCTTTACGGTGCAAGGCTTGATGCCTCGGCTGAAAAATACGGCGATTATCAGCTTCTTAAAATGACTATATCGCTTATAAATGATAAATACTCTTTGGATGATGAATCGCTTGTTAAAAGGGCTTGTGATTTGCTGTTATCCTTGATTTTCGAGCCGAGCGTTAAGGATTTTGCTTTTTTGAGCGAGGATGTAGAACGCGAAAAGCGTAAGGCTATCGAGCATATAAAGGGAGAATTCAACGAAAAACGCATATATGCTAAAAAACAGCTTATTTCGGCTATGTATAAGGATGATGTTTATGGAGTGCCTAAATGCGGAACCTTAGAACAGGTATCACAAATTACGGGTGAGAGTCTTTATAAAGCGTGGGTAAATATGCTTAAAAGTGCAAATGTTTCTGTTCAGGTGGTTTCATCCTCAATGCCACAAGGTCTTTTTGACCAGATTTCAAGCAAATTTAATTCCATAGAACGTGAAAACATTTCAGATTTAAAGCAGACTAAACCTACAAAGCCTGTTGATACACCGCAGACTCTGGTTGAGGAAATGTCGGTTAATCAAGGCAAGCTTGTAATGGGCTTTTCGACAGAGCTTTTCGGTAACGACGATAAAACCTTGCCACTTATGGTTATGTGCGATATTTTTGGTGGTGGACCGTATTCCCGTCTTTTCAGTAATGTGCGTGAAAAAATGAGCCTGTGCTATTACTGTTCTGCCTCATCTACAAGAATAAAGGGGCTTATAACAGTAGACTCAGGCGTTGAAGCACAAAATGCAGATAAGGCACAAGAGGAAATTTTGAATCAGCTTGAAATTGTAAAAAGGGGAGAATTTTCGGACTCACTGCTTGAAGCCTCTATAAAAAGCATTAGAGATTCCTTTAAAACCTATTCAGATTCCCTAATTTCACTTGACTTATGGTATACCTTAAAGGCTAATAATGATGAGCTTTACTCACCCGATGAATTGGCAGAAAAGCTCTCTGCTATAACAAAAGAGGATGTGTTGGCCGCCGCAAAGGGCGTAAAGCTTCATACAGTCTATAAATTATTACCTAAGGAGGAAGCAAGATGAAAAGAGAAGTCTTTGAAAGCGAAATAGGCGAAAGCTATGTTAAGGCTACCCTTGATTCGGGACTAAGAGTTTATATCTTAGAAAAGCCTAGGTATAATTCCTCCTATGCGATTTTTGGTACAAAATACGGTTCTATTGATACTGTTTTTTCGGCAAACGGTGAAACAGTAAGCGTTCCTGAGGGTATAGCTCATTTTTTAGAGCATAAGCTTTTCGAAAGTGAGGACGGTGACGCATTCTCAAAATATGCGAAAACGGGTGCGTATGCCAACGCCTTTACTTCATTTGATAAAACCTGTTATTTATTCTCCTGCTCAGACAAGTTTTATGAAAATCTTGCCATTTTACTTGATTTTGTGCAGTCGCCTTATTTTACAAAGGCTACTGTCGAGAAGGAGCAGGGAATTATAGGTCAGGAAATCAGGATGTATGATGACAGTCCTGCTTGGCGTGTTATGTTTAATATGCTGCTTTCTATGTATAGCAAGCATCCTGTAAGAATTGACATTGCGGGTACAGTAGAATCGATTGCAAAAATCGATGCGGAACTTTTGTACAAATGCTATAACACCTTTTATAATCCCTCAAATATGTTTATTTGCATTGCGGGAAATGTTGATACCCAAAAGGTTTTAGAGCAGATTAAGGCTTCGGTTAAAGAAACAGAACCGATAGAATTAACCCGAATAACTGCTGATGAGCCACAAGAGGTAGTTACAAATTACGTAGAGCAAAAATTAGCGGTAGCTCAGCCTATGTTCTGTCTAGGCTTTAAAGAGACTATGTCTAAGCCTGAGCGTAGCGTTAAGCAAAAAATATGCTCTGCTATTATGCTTGAAATTTTGGTGGGCGATGCATCTCCGCTTTATAAGCGACTTACCGAAATGGGGCTTATAAATGACGAATTTTCAACCGAGTATTTTACAGGCTACGGATATTCTGCTTGCATTTTTGAGGGTGAATCAAGCAATCCAAAGGCGGTAGCCGAGGAGATAAAGAAAGAAATTGCACTCCTTAAGGCAGAGGGAATAGACAAAAAGCTATTTACCGCTGTAAGGGCAGGTATGTACGGTAATGCAATCAGACTTTTTGACAGTGTTGAGGGTATAGCAATGCAAATGGTGGATGCCGCTATGTCTGATACAGGGGTATTTGATGATATCAAATATCTTAAATCTGTTACAAGTGAGGACGTGTATAAGCGTCTTTTAAAGCTTGAGGATGACAAGTCCGTGCTTTCTGTGATATCACCTGTGGAGGAAATTTAAATGGATGTTGTGATATTTGGATTAAAGCTTACCATAAATCCAATAGCCTTTACGCTTAAAATTGGCTCTTTTTCGTGGGAAATTTATTGGTACGGTATAATTATAGCCTTAGGTTTTTTGCTGGCTCTTGTTTACGGGTTAAGAAATTACAAGCGTTTTAATCTTGATTTAGACCGTATGCTTGATGTGGTTATTGTGACTGTTCCGGTTTCGGTTTTGTGTGCAAGAGCTTATTATCTTATTTTTGACGGTGAAAAGCTAAACAGTATTGGTGAATTTTTCGGTCTTGGCGATGGTCGGGGCTTTTCGGGACTTGCAATTTACGGTGCGGTTATAGGTGCATTTGCCTGCGGTGCTTTGATGTGCTATATCAGAAAAGTAAATATTCTTGATATGTTCGATTTGGGAGCGTTAGGCTTTCTTATAGGACAGGGCATAGGCAGATGGGGTAATTTTATAAATCAAGAGGCATTTGGCGGACCTACCGGCAGCAGTTGGTGGGGTATGACAAGCGAAAATGTTGTGACCGATTTTTATTTAAAGGGTTATGATGTAAATGCCTTGGCGCATCCTTGCTTTTTGTATGAATCAGTTTGGTGTATAGTAGGATTTTTTATTATACATAAGCTGAGCAGAAAGCGTAAGTACAGCGGTCAGGTGGCTTTAATGTATGCCGCTTGGTACGGCTTAGGCAGAGGTTTTATAGAGCTATTCAGAACCGACAGTTTAATGCTTGGTCCATTTAAGGTATCTGCATTGCTTTCTTTCCTGCTTACAATAGCTGCCACAGCGTTATTGATATATTTCCACAAAAAACAAAAAGAAACAGTAACCGATAAGGATTATACTGCGGTTTTTGAGGATAACGCAGACAATATTTCAAAGGAGAATGAAAATGACAAAGATAATTGACGGAAAGGTGATTTCTGCCGCAGTTAAGCAAAGAGTGGCAGAGGGCGTTAAAGAGCTTAACGAAAAGGGAATTTCGGTAGGTCTTGCGGTAATAATTGTCGGAGAGGACCCTGCCTCTAAGGTTTATGTTGCCAATAAGAAAAAGGCTTGCGAGGCTTTGGGTATTATATCTGAGGAGTATGCTCTGCCTGAAAGCACCACCGAGGAGGAGCTTTTGGCTTTAATTAGAGAACTTAACGCTAAAAAGAGTATTAACGGTATTCTTTGTCAGCTCCCACTACCTAAGCATTTGGATGAAAAAATCATTATTAATTCTATTTTACCCGAAAAGGATGTAGACGCTTTTCATCCCTCAAACGTGGGAAAAATTATGATTGGCGATTATGATTTTGTACCCTGCACACCTGCCGGTGTTATGGAAATGTTAGCTTACGAAAATATTGAGGTAGAGGGTAAAACCTGCGTTGTAATCGGTCGCTCAAACATTGTAGGAAAGCCTATGGGTATGCTACTTCTACATAAAAACGGAACTGTTACTGTTTGCCATTCAAGAACTAAGAATTTAAAAGAGGTTTGCAAAACTGCCGATATTCTGGTAGCGGCAGTAGGAAAAGCAAAATTCGTTACAGAGGATATGGTTAAAGATGGTGCTGTTGTAATCGACGTTGGTATGAACCGAGAAAACGGCAAGCTTTGCGGTGATGTTGATTATGATACTGTTAGCCTTAAGACCTCATATATTACTCCCGTTCCGGGCGGAGTTGGACCTATGACCATTGCAATGCTTATGCAAAATACATTAACTGCGGCAAAAAAACAAAATAATCTCTAAGGATGATTTCTTTGATTAAACGTATATTCGCAGCAACACTTGTTATATTAAATATATTTACTGTAGTATGCTTTGCCAAAACTGAAAGCAGTGCTACTTTACAGCTTCCAAAGGAATTTTATACTTACAGTGAGGACAAGGCTGAGTTATCAGGAATTTTAGGGCTTGATGTAAAAGAGCTTGACAGCTATGTATTTGAAAATAATTTAGTAGAGCTTGCAGCCAACGAGGATAATACAAAGCAGATTAAGTATATATGTTATGCGGACAGCTTTTCAACTAAAATAGACAATATCAGCAGTCTTGCCGACGATAAGATAGAGGCACTTATTCCTGACATAGTAGATGTTGAAAACGCAAAGGGAAAAATAATTAAGTCAAATGGGCAAAAATTTATAAAATGTGATTTTTCATCTAACGACAACGGCGGAGAATATATTATTACTCAATATATAACTGTTGTTAATAAAAAGTTCCATATATTGAATTTTTTAACCGCTACCGGCGAGGATACAGAATATTCCGTTTCTGTTTTTGAGGATTTTTCTGAAAATGAAATTTTCACATATAAAGAAGCTTCCAGAACTAAGAAAAGCACAACGGGTATATTGATTTCGATTATTTTAATATCACTAATTTCGGTAGCAATTATTGTAACGGTTGTTATTGATTTTAAAAGGCAAAAAAGCGTAAAAACCGAAGAATTGGATAAATAAAAAACTCCCTTACGGGAGTTTTTTATTTTGAATAATTTTAATTTGTTATGCAGTCGGCAACATAAATTCCCATAGCACCTGACTGTGAAAGACCGCGACATATACCTGAGCCGTCACCTATAATGAATACACCGTCAGTGAGCTCAAATTTTTTGTTTAAGAATTCAGGTCTTATTGAGTAGTATTTGCTTTCACAACCGTAAAGCAGTGTGTCATCATTTGCACATCCGGGTGCTACCTTATCGAGTGCATATATTGTTTCGATAATATTTGTTAAAATTCTATGCGGTAAAACAAGTGATAAATCACCTGCGGTAGCTTTTAGTGTTGGCTCTACTGTGTTTTGAGAAAGTCGGTGCTCGTTAGTGCGTCTGCCACGTATCAAATCGCCAAAGCGTTGAACCAAAACATTTCCGTTGCCAATCATATTAGCAAGGCGGGAGATATTTTCGGCATACTCTGTAGGCTGATTAAAGGGTTCTGTAAAGCGGATAGAGGAAAGAATTGCAAAGTTGCAATTTTCTGTACGCTTTTCATCCTCGGCATAGGAGTGACCGTTTGCGGTGATAATGCCGTGGTTGTTTTCAGCCGACACAAGACCGCCCTTATTAAAACAGAACATACGGCATCTGTCCTCAAAGGTTTTGGTTTTATAAAGGATTTTAGGCTCGTAAATTTTGTCGGAAAACTCACGCCATACAATGTCCTTCATTTCAACCCTTACACCTATATCAATGTGGTTAGAGTGCATTTTTACGCCAAAGCTTTTGCAGAAATCGGATACAAAGTTTGCTCCGCCTCTGCCTGTGGCAATAATGATTTTTTGAGCTTCAAGCTTTTTGCCGTTTGTGTAGTAAAGTTTATATCCGTTATCCGATTTTTCGATTTTTTCACAATCGTAAAATGCAAGCAGGTCTACAGCTTTTTCAGAAAGGGCATTAATCAGGTTCTGCATAGTGTCATAGTTTTTGTCAGTACCTAAATGCTTAACATTCATATCAAGCAATCTTAAATTGTTCTGAATACATTTAAGCTTTAATTCATCATTAGATTTGTAAATTTTAACCTCGCCCGAGGTGCAGTATTTTACAAGGATTTTGTCAACCTCGTCTATATATTTATTTGCGAGCTCCTCGCCGAGTTCCTCACCAAGAGTTCCGCCGTATGCTGTACCAAGGTTAAATTTACCGTCGGAAAAGGCACCGGCACCTGCGTAGCCACTTGTAATACTGCAATGGTTGCAGTGTACACAAACGCTGTTTTTGCCTGCAGGACAATGTCTTTTTTCAAGTATATTGCCACGCTCAGTAATAACAATTTTAGTATCGGGTGCGTTTTGTTTTAATCTATAAGCCGCCATAAGACCGCCTATACCACCGCCTATAATAGCTACATCATATTTCATTAAATTAGACATAAAGCACAACCTCTTTTAAATTTACGCAAAATAAAGGACTGCACTTCCTACGAGAAATGCAGTCCCTACTGCTTTAATATTATACTTTTAAAATCTCGCTTTGTCAACAGTTAATTTAAGGGCATTGGAATTCCTGAAATAAGCTCAATAACCTTTCTTACGGAGTTAGAGTTTACTTTTCCTAAATTCAGCCCGTCGGTTACATACTGATAACGGGTTTCGGAAATTTTATAAAATTTTACAACCGTCTTACCGCCACCGTTTTCCTCGTTAAAATCAAAGGTAAAGGTAAACTCAGGCTCTCCTGTTACGGGTGTTACCGTAAAGTCACTGCAGGATATTGTAACAACCTTGGTGTAAAGAGGATTAAAGTATTTATCATAATCAATTTTGTTGCCGTTAAGGGTCACATCAAACGAATCCTCATCATTTGGGGTAAGCTCAAATTTATAGCTGGCATCTTTGCTGGAAACAGTAAATGCGGATAATGACTTAATGTTTATCATACAAACATAGGGTGTGTACAAATCACTTAGCCTGTATTCCACAAAAGCTACATTTGAAAGGGCAACCTTGCTGATAAGCTTTGAATAGTCGTTAATAACTGCACAGTAGGTTGTGCCGTTTTCCTCACCGATTATAGAAAAGCTGTAGGTAAGCGTTTTACCGCCCATAGAAATTGTAGCCTTAAAATCGGGGCTATCAAGACCGAATTGTTTAAGCGAAGCGTCGCTTACATCAAAGGAATAAGCACCTACGATGCCACCAAGTCCGTTTTTAAAGAGAGAAAAAATGCTATCCACACTAGTAGTCTCGGCATATCGCTGTGTGGGGGAAGCTACGCTGTAAGGATAAAGCGAGAGCATAATTTCATTATCGGTAGAGGTGGTAGGTGTCAGGATAATTTTGTCCTCAATATTTTTACCTGTTACAGAAATGGTATCAAAGGTAAAGATTGCACCCTCGTCGCTTACGTATTCTGCAATTTCATCTGTAATGGGCATACCGCTAAGGGAAGCAGTTGTGGCAAAATCAAGGGGTTTAAGTTCAAAGCTTTCCTTAAGGCTTATATCACAAAGATAGATATTATCCTTATTTTCAAGCTTTAAATAACAGTTTGCACCGTCAAAAGAGGTATCGCCTATAAGAATTTTATAGGTTCTGCCACCGTTTTCCACAACAGTTACTGTAATCTCGGGCGTGTCAAGTCCGCAGTCGGAAACAGTCATTTTTGTGATTTCCTGCGAAGCCGAGATAAGCGAAGCCGAGCCTACAATACTTTCGGTAGCGGTAGTGCTTATAAGCTCCTTATCGTATCCGTCAAGATACCAATTAACAGTTTCTGTATCATTAGAGGTGCTTTTTTTACTGTAGAAAAGCAGAGTTCCGTTTTTGTTTTCTACCTTTACAGTTTTAAGCGAATTGGTATCCTTTTCAAGAACGGAAATACTGTTATCAAGTAAATTGTTATCGCTGGAGCCGTTCTCCTTTTTTGGAATAAGCTTTATAATTGCCACGGTAGTGCCAATAAGTATAGCGGCAGCCAAAACTGCGGCTGTAATTGTAAACCAAGGCTTTCTTTTTTTGCCTCTGTTTTTATAGCTGTGCTCGGCAGGGTCAGAGAATATGGTCGATTCCTCTGGGGTGTCCTGATTTTCTGCCGAGAGCTCTAAATTTTCGTTTTCGGGTAAATTTTCCATAACGTTTAAGCGTTCCTTCTTCTAATAAATACTACAACTGATGCAACTATGCAAGCAAGAGGTAAAATGTACATAAACAATGTTTTGACTGTGTTGGCGTCTGCCTCGGTTACCTCGAAGCTTTCCTCTGTAATAATCTTGGAATCAAAGAATATACCGGCATCCTCAGCATCGAGGGCTGTTTCGGTAGCATAATAGCTAAGTACTATGTTACTGTGGTTGCCTATATAATTTGAATATATAAACTCTATTGAGCTAAACGCCATAATATAGCTTGATATTTCCTTTTTGGCTTCGTTATCGTAAGACTCTTTTTGAGCACAAACAAGACCTGAATAGGTTTTAGGAGTATAGTCCTTGTAGCCTTTCCAGCCTGCATCTACACCCTTGGGAGCTGCAACCGGTTTTCCGTAGGTGTCAATAACGCTGGTGGCTTTAATCGAATTAGACGAAGCCTCTACAGCACTTAAAGGTGCATTATAGCCGGTAAGGCAGCCAAACCTACCCTCAATCTTTTCGTGAGCCGATGTAGTTTCCGTATAGAGGGTGAACGGGTCATCGGGAATATGAGCGTCAGATTCGGTTTCGAAAAGAATTCCTTCGTCAACCTGAATTCCCCATTGAAGCAAGAAATCATAAAGTGCAGTAAGATAGGGGGCATTTGGGTCAGCAAAAAATACCATACCCTTTTCTAGCTTTTCATCATTATTTAAGAATTCCTCAATAGTAAAGATTTCCTCTGATGTAAAATCTCTTGAAGGGGCAGGGATAACAATGGTATCAACCTCCTCGGGGATAGAGGTTAATACCTTGCTGTCAATATCGACAATTTCGTAGTTGTTGGCTTCAAGTAATTCACGGTAATGCACTGTGTAATCCTCGGCAGAGTGACCGGTTATAATACCAACAGTTTTGGTTACGGCACTTGTTACATAAGAAATAGCACTTGTAAGGGCGGTTTCAATTTTATTACCCACAAGCTGATATGAGCTGTAGCCGTAATATGAATTAGTTGTGTCCTCATAAAGGTCGTATATATCCTCAAAGCGTAAAACCTTTACACGCTCATTATCGTCTTTTTCGCAGGAAACGATAATATCTCCATAGGTAAGGTTATGACTGCCGTATTTTGAATTGATATCCACAAACTCACTTGAGTACATATCAATAAACTGAACATCAATTTTATCGTTATATGAATTGTATTTGTTTATAAGCTTTACGGTCTGCTTAAAGTATTCACTAGCGGCAGAATCGGAAATACCATAACGGTTATAGGCATAAAGGTATGAATAATAATCGTAGGTGTCTTGATCTGTTGTGAAAATAACCTTAATATCATCGTTTACTTTTTTTATATAATCAATATTTTTGGTGTCAATGGTGTTTACCGCATCACGTGTCATATCAAACTCAAGCACAAAGCGGTCACAAAGTGCACCCACTAAAATATTAAAAACTATTACGGCTACAATAAATATTGCGGTAAAGGCTAATGAAAAACCGCCTTTTTTAAACAAAGCCTGATTTTTTATAAGCTTTTCTCTTTTCGGCTTTTTGGGGGTATTCACAGCTTCCTCAATTTCTGTTTCGGGAGTTAAGTTCTTATTTTCTTGCATTTTATTATACCTCCTTTAAGCCCATCTCTTTTTCTCAAGCGAGCGAATAGAAAGGAATACAAATATCGCAATAATGCTTAAGAAATAAATTATATCTGCAATTGAAAAAATGTTTTCGCTAAAATTTTCAAAGCGGGATAGGAATGAGAGCGAATTGATTGTATTTAATAACCATTCTGCAGTAATCTTGCTTGCAAAATACGGAATAAGAGCAACAAGTATATTAATTACAAGGGTAAGAATTGCGGAAATTGCGGTGCTTTCGGTAAGAGAGGAAATAAACATACCAATGGAAATTAAAGCTCCGCCCAAAAGCATAATACCTATCAAGGAGTAGATGTAATACATAACCTGAAGGTTTTCAACATTTGATGCAAGTATTCCTTCAAATATAACTGTGGGAGCAAGACCTATAGCAAAAACTGCCACAGCCGCCAAAAACTTGCCTAAAACGATAGAGGTAAGCTTTACGGGGGCGGTCAGCAAAATCTGGTCAACACGTTGTTTTCTGTCCTCACTCATAAGACGCATTGTAAGAATTGGCAAAACATAAATTACAATATTTGCAAGCGAGGATATAACCAAATGAATTTGAGGTGCACCGGCGGCATAAACGCTGTGGAACAAAAGACCTAAGAAGAAGTAAACTGTCGCTAAGTAGATATAGCCAATAGGGGTATTAAAATAAGATTTGAATTCTCTTTTAAAAATGGCAAGCATTAGTTTTCCTCCTTACTGTTTTTATTAAGCAAAGCTCTGATTTCGTCAGGATTGGCGCTTTCTGTAATCTTTAAGAATATCTGCTCAAGTGAGAGCTTGTTGCTGGAAAGTGACAAAAGCTTTTTGCCGCGGGATACAATTCTTTCAAATACTGCAGCACGCACGTCTTGTCCCTTTTCAGGCTCGATTAAAAAGTCGTAGGTGTTTTCCTCAAATCTGCCAAGAGATGTAACACTCTTTACACCCTTAACGCTTGATAAAATATCAAGCATTTCCTTTTCGCTTGCCATTACACGAGCCACAACAGAATGGTCGGTTGAAAGACTTTCGGAAAGGTTTTCGGCAGTATCGTCAGCAACTATCTGACCTTGGTTGATTATAATTATTCGCTTGCACACAGCCTGAATTTCGGAAAGTATGTGTGAAGAGAGGATAATTGTATGATTTTTACCAAGCCTTGAAATCAAATTTCTGATTTCTATAATCTGCTTGGGGTCAAGGCCTACCGTCGGCTCGTCCAAAATAAGCACGTCGGGATTTCCTACAAGTGCTCCCGCAAAGCCAACTCTTTGTCTGTAGCCCTTTGAAAGGTTTTTAATAAGACGGTTTGCAACCTTGTCTATTTGAACAAGCTTTAAAATTTCGTTGATATGTGGGTTTTTCGGGAATTTTACCTTTTTAAGGTCGTAAATAAAGTTTAAATATTCACGCACCTTCATATCCATATAAAGGGGAGGGATTTCAGGCAAATAACCTATACGGCGTTTTGCATCCTCGGGAAATTCTGCTACATTGAAGCCGTCAATCTCTACACTTCCTTGTGTTGCGGAAAGGTAGCCCGTAATAATATTCATAATTGTGGACTTACCTGCACCGTTTGGTCCTAAGAAGCCTATGATTTCACCTTTCTTAATTTCAAAGCTAACATCCTTAACAGCAAGATGTGTTCCGTATCTTTTGCTAAGGCCCTTAACCTTAATCATTTATATTCCTCCAAACTGAAAAGTTTAAATTTTCTTAAATATATTATCAAAATTTGTTGCTAAAAGGATAAACAAATTGTTAATTTGCCGAACTTTTTTTAAAGTCGGGAAGCTGGGCTACAATAATTGCCACAAAAACAAGACTGCAACCGATAAGCTCACGCATACTTAAAGCGTTTTTGGAAATAATCCAACCGCCAAGAGCCGCAAACACACTTTCAAGGCTCATAGAAATGGAAGCGATTGTAGGCTCTGCAAATTTTTGCCCTACAACCTGAAGTGTATAAGCAATACCGCTTGACATTATGCCAAGGTATAGTACCTGAGGCAGTGCTGATACAATGCCTGTGGCTGTAACTGCCGAGCTTTCAAAAATTGCAGACATTATAAAGGAAATTACGGCACAGACAAAAAACTGCATTACTGAAAGCTTTACACCGCCTATTATACCGACATACTTATCCACTGCAATTATATGAAGTGAAAAGGTAAAGGCACAAAAAAGGACCAATAAATCGCCTAAATAAATGCCGTTTATCCCACCCGAAAAGCAGAGCATATAAATGCCTAAAAGGGCAATTATTACACCAAGCCAAACAGAAAGTGATATTTTTTTCTTCATAAATACCGAAATAAGCGGTACCATTATTACGTATAAAACGGTTAAAAAGCCGGCTCTAGCTTCGCTGTTAGCACCCTGACTTTCATAGGCGGCAATTCCAAATTGCTGAAAATTAACAGAAATAGCCAGACAAATTCCGCAAATTAGACCGCCTAAAGAATATTCCTTTAGCTTGCCTGCTTCAAAAAAGGAGACTTTTTTACTCCTGCTCGTAAAAAACCAAAAAATCAGCAGAAATACAGCGGCAATAATCGAACGCAGGGCATTGCACATAAAAGGGGGTACCTTATCGGCAAGTCCGCTTTGAGCCACAAAAGCCAGTCCCCATATAAGGGCGGCAGTCGATAGAATTATACTACCTTTTATATTGTTTTTATTAAATGTCATTTTTGCTTTGGCTCCTTAATGCTAAGGGATATGCGTTTTTTGGCGACATCAACGCCTATAACGTAAACCTCAACAATATCGCCAACCTTGAGTACCTCTGACGGATGCTTTATAAAGCGGTCGCAAATTGCAGAAATATGCACAAGACCGTCCTCGTGAACACCGATATCGACAAATGCACCAAAATCTATAACATTTCTGACAGTGCCCTTTAATTTCATACCTACTTTTAAATCCTCTAAGGACATAATGTCCTGACGAAGCATAGGCGGGGGCAATTCGTCACGTGGGTCTCTGCCGGGACGCTCTAATTCTTTTATAATATCCTCTAAGGTTGGAACACCGATAGACAGCTCGCTAGCGGTAGCCTCTATACCGCGAGATGCTACAAGCTCACCCAAATTTTTGGCATTTCCTGTTTTTATATCTTTATCCGAAAAGGTAAAAAGCTTTAAGAGTGCCTTTGCTGCATCGTAGCTTTCGGGGTGAACGCTTGTGTTATCAAGTGCATTCTTTCCGTCAGCAATTTTTAAGAAGCCTGCACATTGTGTATAAGCCTTGGGACCAAGCTTTGAAACCTTTTTAAGCTCGGAACGAGTAGTGAATTTTCCGTTTTCCTCACGGTGGGCTACAATGTTTTTGGCAAGTGATGGACCAATTCCCGCAACACGTGATAAAAGCTGAACGGAAGCGGTGTTAAGGTCAACGCCTACGTTGTTTACACAAGCTTCAACCACACCGTCAAGAGCAGAGTTTAATTGAGCAGGGGGCATATCATGTTGATACTGACCAACGCCTATAGCCTTTGGCTCAATTTTTACAAGCTCAGCTAATGGGTCCTGAAGTCGTCTTGCGATTGAAACCGCACTACGAAGCGATACATCGTAATCGGGAAACTCCTCTGCCGCTAATTTCGAAGCCGAGTAAACGCTCGCACCGGCTTCGCTTACAACCATATATGAAAGACCTGTGCCAAGCTCCTTTATAACCTCTGCCGCAAAACATTCGGTTTCGTGGCTTGCAGTTCCGTTACCAATGGCAAAAACCTCAACATTATGCTTTTTTACAAGTGATTTTATAATTAGCTTTGCTTCCGGGATTTTAGATTTCGGGGGAACGGGGTAAATTACTGCGGTATCAAGCACCTTTCCCGTACCGTCAACTACTGCTACCTTACAGCCTGTCCTGTATCCGGGGTCAAGACCTAAGGTTACCTTATCCTTTACGGGTGGCTGCATAAGTAACTGTTGTAAATTAGTGGAGAAAACCTTTATTGCACTGTCACTTGCTTTTTCTGTAAGTGCAGAACGGATTTCACGCTGAATAGAGGGGAATATAAGCCTTTGATAAGCATCCTCTGCGGCGGTTTTTACTGCTTCGGTACAAGCAGAGCCCTCT
>JAZNBP010000034.1:0-3000 GCA_045587085.1 Acutalibacteraceae bacterium
CCCAAGGTAATTTCAAGTCCATCACAAAACTTTTTGATAGTCCTAATTGATATATCCCTGCGGGAGCTGTCCATCATACTGTATGCTGTGGAGGGTGTCACTCCCGATATATTTGCAAGCTCATTAATTTTTATATTTCGCTGCCTGCATAGCTCTAAAAATCGTTTTACTACAATATCTTTAACATCCATTTTACATTTCACCTCTTAAATATTATATATTTTGTTACATTTTTGCGTATACGCACTTGCGTAAACACGAAAATAATGTTATACTTTTATATAATTTGCTTTGAGGTGTTTAAAATGAAATGCGAAAATAACCTTTGTGTTTATCAGTTAAATGGTAAATGTATATTAAATAAAATTAGTATCGACAGCCTTGGAATGTGCGCAGAGTGTATATTACCTGACTTTGATGAAAAAACCTTAAACGAATCAAAAGAAAGCTTTTTAAAGCGTTATGAAAAGTTTCGGTTCTAATCAATAGTAAATTCGCACAGTAATTTTCTCCACAAACCGCAAACAACAAAAGCGAGGTAGTTTCGCCTCGCTTTTGTTTTATATTTATAATACCTTTATATTCTTGCAACGCCGGTTTCTTTTGCAACCTTAGCAACGGCTTGGGCAACAACCTTTGCCACTCTCTTGTCAAGAGCAGAGGCAATAATATTTTCCTCAGAAATTTCATCATCAGGAATAAGGGATGCCAAAGCATAAGAGGTTGCTACCTTCATTTCTTCGTTGATGCAAGTAGCTCTGCAGTCTAGGGCACCGCGGAAAATTCCCGGAAATGCCAAAACGTTGTTTATTTGATTTGGAAAATCCGAACGTCCTGTTCCTACCACTCTGGCACCTGCTTTTTTTGCAACGTCAGGCATAATTTCTGGAGTTGGGTTAGCCATTGGGAACATAATAGCGTCATTTGCCATAGTCTTAACCATTTCTTCGGTTACCAGGTTTGGTGCGGAAACGCCTATAAACACATCTGCACCACAAAGAGCATCTGCAAGCGTGCCTTTTTTATGTTCAAGGTTTGTAACCTTGGAAATTTCTTCTTGAGCAGGATTATTATTTTCGTCCCCCTCGCAGATAATGCCTGCGCGGTCGCAGAAAACAAGGTTCTTAACGCCTATATTCATAAGATGCTTACCAATGGCAATACCTGCAGAACCTGCGCCGTTAATTACAACCTTAACCTTGTCTATACTTTTTCTAACAAGCTTTAATGCATTGATTAAAGCGGCGGCTACAACTATTGCGGTGCCGTGTTGGTCGTCGTGGAAAATTGGAATATCACAAATTTCCTTTAACTTGCGTTCAATTTCAAAGCAACGTGGAGCTGAAATATCTTCAAGATTGATACCGCCGAAAGAACCGGAAAGCAAATATATTGTTCGAACGATTTCATCAACGTCCTTTGACTTAATACACAGTGGAAAAGCATCAACGTCGGCAAAGGCTTTAAAAAGCGCACATTTGCCCTCCATTACAGGCATGCCTGCTTCAGGGCCAATATCGCCAAGGCCCAAAATAGCAGTACCGTCTGTAATAACAGCAACAAGGTTAGAGCGGCGTGTTAGCTCGTATGACTTGTTTATATCTTTATTTATTTCAAGACAAGGCTCAGCAACACCAGGAGTGTACGCTAAAGACAAATCTTCTTTTGAATTAATAGGGGCACGAGAAATAACCTCAATTTTTCCGTTCCATTGGTAATGTTTTTTTAATGATTCCTGTCTGATATCCATTCTAATCCTCCTGAAAAATTGCCTGTAAAAACAAAATTATGTGGGTTGAGCTAAATTTTAATAATTGCCCTTGCAAAAAATTTTTCGACTGTTTTTAATTATATCACATTCATTCTAAAAATCAAGTCATTACAGTATAAATTCCCTTTATTCACAAATAATAACAACACAATTTGTAATTCAAGGAGAAATGTATATATGAAAGCAACAGGTGACGTCGCGAGCGCTCACAGTGTGAGATGCAGCGAGCGCAAGGAAGCGCCGCGGTCGACGATTGCGCCACGATAGGAGTGAGCGCAGAGTCGGGCACCGCAAGAGGAAAGGTGAGAAAAATAGAGGAAAGTGGTATAATAGGACAAAAGCCGAAAAAACCGCATAAACACTAGGGTTCCCGCTGATTTTTGTCCGACCCAATTTGCACAAAATCCGCTTGAAATCGGTTTTGGGGTCAAAAAAGCGAAGCGTATCCTACATATTATGATGCCGGATATGTTTATAAGATTTCTACAAAAACTTGACTAATATAATAGAGTATGTTATAATAATTAAAATAATAAATGTAAGTGGAACCAGCTGTCTGCAGAGGAAGTTGGTTGCTTTTGGTTTTATAACAGTAAATTTAGGGTGTATGATGAACTTATGAAAAAACATCGTCCTCTGGTGTCTACAACACATATCATATTGCTGAGTTTTTTGATCGTGATACTGATAGGAGCATTGTTGCTTTCGCTTCCCATAAGCGCTGACGATGGAAAATCAACTCCGTTTTTAGATGCGCTTTTCACCGCAACGACCTCCACCTGTGTTACAGGCTTGGTTGTAACACCGACCGTTTCCTCTTGGAGCGTTTTCGGGCAGATCGTGATTTTGATATTAATTCAGATCGGCGGTCTTGGCGTTATCACCATTATGTCGGGACTGATGATCCTTCTGCACAAGAAAATGGGTATCGGTGACAGACTGCTATTGCAAGACGCATTTAATCTGAATTCACTTTCGGGGCTTGTTCGGTTCGTAAAAAAGGTTGTAACCGGAACGCTCATTATAGAAGGTATCGGCGCTCTGCTTTATATGACGGTTTTTATCCCCCGGTTCGGTGCAAAAGGAATATGGATATCGGTATTTACTTCCGTTTCTGCCTTTTGCAATGCAGGTATTGATATCATTGCCGAAAACAGCCTTTGTAATTATGCACTTAACCCCATTATCAATATTGTTACGTGCTCTTTGATTATCTTGGGCGGTATCGG
>JAZNBP010000035.1:0-5550 GCA_045587085.1 Acutalibacteraceae bacterium
AATTAATAAATAATACAACGCTCAGACTTTTGTCTGAGCGTTTTTAAGTTTTTGCTTATTTGTGATACTGTGAGCCTTCGTTGATTTTAAAGGCACGGTAAAGCTGTTCTAAAAGCAGAACCCTGAAAAGCTGATGCGGAAAGGTCATTTGCGATAGAGAAAGTCGCAAATGGCTTTGTTTTTTTATGTTTTCGGATAAACCGTAGGAACTGCCTATTATTAGTGTAATGCTTTTTCCCATAGCTTCAAGATTTCCTATTTTTTTAGCGAAATCAGGGCTTGAAAGTTCTTGACCTTCAACGCAAAGAGAAATAATCTCGCTGTTTTGGGGTATTTTCTTTAATATAAGTTCGCTTTCTTTAAGCAGTGCGTTATCAATTTCCGATTTCGAGGGCTTATCGCTAAGTTTTATCGGCTCTAATTCTATAATATCAAGCTTTGCATAGGCAGAAAGACGCTTTGTATACTCCTTTACTGCGTCGCAAAGGTATTTTTCCTTTAATTTTCCTAATGTGACAAGGGTGATTTTCATCATAAGACAATAGCTCCGTTTTTTGAGGGTGACGCCACCTTCAGAATATAATCCTTGCCGTTTTCGGCATTCAAATCCATAAGGGCGGATTCTGTTGCAGAGCGTGCGAGCAAAGGTGTGTTATTGTTAAGACTTAAATGTCCTAAAATAAAACGCTCTGTTCCGAGGCTGAAAAGCCGTTTGATTTCACCTGCACAGGTGTTGTTTGAGATGTGTCCCTTATTGCTCATAATCCTAACCTTTAAAAATGGGGGATACGGACCGCTTTTAAGCATATCAAGGTCGTGATTAGACTCAATCAGCAGAGCGTTACTGCCTGTTAGTGCTTTGCTTACCTCGTCAGTGATAATGCCTAAATCTGTGCAAACCGAGATTTTTTTATTATCGGGCAAAATAAAGGTGTAACCGCTTGAACCATCACAATCGTGGCTTGTGGAAAAACGATTTGCAAAAATACCGTCTTTTACAAAACCGTTTTCTGAAATAGCCAGAACATCTGCTCCCTCAGGCACCTTGTTTGCCGAAATCAGAGCTTCAAGCGTTTTTTCGGAAGCTACAAGCGTTGCACCGCTTTTTTTAAGAAGTGTTTTAAGACCTTTTATATGGTCATCATGCTCGTGGGTTACAAAAACTGCAGAAAGCTTATTTATGTTGCCACCAACACGTTCAATCGCTTCGGAAATTCCTTTAAAAGAAGCACCCGCATCGACTAATACGGCGGTATTTTCGTATGCTATATATGTACTGTTACCCGTAGAACCGCTGAAAAGCGGACAAATTATAGCCATAGTACATCCTTTCTTTAGCCAAGCTTTGGCTAAAAAAGCTGTGACGTAATGCCACAGCTTGAATTTTATGCTTGTTTTAAGATTATTCGGTCATCCTTGATAGGTACACGTTTTATATCGGCACCGAGTGCTGTAAATTTTTCTACAACATTTTCATAGCCACGGTCAATATAAACGATATCCTCAATCTCGGTCACACCGTCGGTCATAAGACCTGCAATAATCATTGCTGCACCTGCACGCAAATCAACTGCTCTTACAGGGGCAGGGGTTAGCTTTTTAACACCTGTGATAACCGCTACCTTGCCGTCAACCTGCACATTAGCACCCATAAGGGTTAACTGTTCAATGTACCTGAAACGGTTGTCCCAAACACCCTCAGTTACAATGCTTGTGCCGTCTGCAATGGTTAAAAGGGTTGAAATCTGAGGTTGCATATCGGTAGGAAATCCAGGATGAGGCATTGTTTTAACATTGCATTTTTTCGGTCGGGATTTCATTACAACCCTGACGGATTCGTCAAACTCCTCAATTTTGGCACCTGTTTCTCTAAGCTTTGCAATAATCGATTCCAAATGCTTAGGCGTAACGTTTGTGATTGTAACATCACCGCCGGCGGCTACTGCAGCAGTCATATATGTTCCGGCTTCAATCTGGTCGGGAATGATACTGTAATTAGTGCCGTGAAGCTTATCCACACCACGGATTTTAATCAAATTAGTACCGGCACCCATAATGTTAGCACCCATACTGTTAAGGAAGTTGGCAAGGTCAACAATGTGTGGCTCCTTAGCGGCATTTTCTATAACAGTAAGTCCCTTTGCCTTAACGGCGGCTAACATAATATTAACAGTGGCACCGACAGAAACAACATCAAGGTATATAGAAGCACCTTTAAGCTGCATGGCTCTGCCGTCTACCATACCGTTTTCAATAGCCATTCTGGCACCCAACGCTTCAAAACCCTTTATGTGCTGGTCGATGGGACGAACACCAAAATCACAACCGCCGGGAGGGGCAACACGAGCCCTGTTCATTCTGCCTAAGAGTGCACCCAAGAAATAGCTTGAAGCACGCATACCCTCAGCCATTTTCTTTGTAACAACAAAGGAATTAACGTGTCTTGGGTCAATTTCAACACTTGTTTTATTTATAAGACGGACAGTAGCACCCAATTCCTGCATAACACGAATGATTGCCGCAACATCAGAAATGTCGGGCAGGTTTTCAATTATGCAAGGGCTATCTGCTAAAAGGACAGCCGGCAGAATGGCAACGGCAGCATTTTTAGCACCGCTGATTCTAACCACACCCTTAAGGGGCTTTCCGCCATTAATTACAAATTTATCCAAAAAAGGCACTCCAATCAATAGAATTTGGAATTGCTAATATAAAGTCTAATTAAATATAAGTATTACCTATATCTATATTTTTAAATCAATTAATGATATTATACACCTATTTAGTGTATTTGTCAAATTAAAATAACAAAATATAGCGATTTTTGGATATTTTATATTTGCAAGCCTAAAGTCCACAAAATATAAAGGCTTTCGGTATATTTAAAATTTGTTGCTCATATTATGTACAAAAAGAAAAACAGAAGTTTTTAAGGAGGAGCATTTATGAGCGATATTAATATATATAGGGATATTTCCGAACGAACGGGCGGAGATATTTATATAGGGGTTGTAGGCCCTGTCAGAACGGGCAAATCTACGTTTATAAAGCAGTTTATGGATAAATTGGTAATACCTAATATTTCTGCGGATTACTTAAAGGAAAGGGCAAATGACGAGCTTCCGCAATCGTCGTCGGGCAGAACTATTATGACTACCGAGCCTAAATTTATTCCTGAAAAGGGTGCAGAAATCAGTATTGACGACTCTGCCGTTATGAATGTAAGGTTGATTGATTGCGTAGGTTATATAGTCCCAAGTGCATTAGGCTATATAGAGGGCGACTCTCCGCGTATGGTAATGACACCTTGGTATGACGAGCCTATTCCGTTTAATATGGCGGCAGAAATTGGGACCAGAAAGGTCATAAACGAGCATTCGACAATAGGTCTTGTAATTACAACTGACGGCAGTATAAGCGATATCCCGAGAGAGGAGTATTCCGAAGCAGAGGAAAGGGTAATAGAAGAACTAAAAACTATAAACAAGCCCTTTGTTGTACTGCTTAACTGTATGTATCCTGATAGCGAGGAAGCGATAAATCTAGCAAAGGAGCTTACTGTGAAATATTCAGTGCCTGTAATTCCTGTTAACTGCTTAGAGCTTGAAAATGAGGATATTAAGGCAATTCTAGCAAGAATACTTTATGAATTTCCTATAAAAGAGATTAATCTGTGCTTCCCGCGTTGGATTAATTCCTTACCGCTTGAGCATTGGCTGAGAGCTGAGCTTATCAGTACCATTAAAAAGTGTGCTGACGGACTTTCGCATATAAGGGATGTTATTTCCTTTGAGGATTGCTTTAAAGGTAGCTCTAACGTGGATAAGGCGGTTGTAGAAAGCATAGACCTTGGAAAGGGAAGTGCAGTAGTTGAATTAGATGTAGCCAGAGGTCTTTTTTATAAAATCCTTGCCGAGACTACAGGCATTAAGATTAACGATGAGCAGGAGCTTATGGAAAGTCTCGCCGAAATGGCAAAAATTAAAAAGGAATATAGTCGAATAAAGGGTGCTCTCGATGAGGTAGAGGCTACAGGCTATGGAATAATAATGCCCGAGCTTGAGGAACTGAAATTAGAGGAGCCTGAAATTGTAAAGCAGGGCGGCAGATATGGAGTAAGACTGAGAGCATCGGCTCCCTCGATACATATGATGAAAGCAGATATAACTACAGAGGTAAGCCCTATTGTCGGCAGCGAAAAGCAGTCAGAGGATTTGGTTATGTACCTGCTTAGCGGCTTTGAGGAGGACCCCGTAAAGATTTGGGATTCAAATATTTTTGGCAAATCCTTGCACGACCTTGTTAATGAGGGACTGCATACAAAGCTTTCGAGAATGCCACAGGACGCAAGAATGCGTGTTCAGGAGACAGTAGAGCGAGTAATCAACGAGGGCTGTAACGGTCTAGTTTGTATTTTGCTGTAGATAAATTTTACATTATTAAAGATAAGAAATGTGAATAAAATTATAAGCCCTTTTACAGAAAATGCTGTAAAAGGGCGTTTTTTTAACATAAAAATTAAAAATCGAAAGTGAGGAAACAGGAGAAAACGAGAGAAAATAAGAGAAAATGAGAGCATTTAAAATTTAAATTAAAATTTTCAAAAAATAGTGTTGACAACGGGAATTTTGTGTGTTATTATATTCAAGCTGACTGTGGGGGATATTATGTCCTATGCCCACAAGTAAAATTATTATTGGAGGAAAAAATTATGTCAACATTTATGGCAAAGCCGGCTGACATTCAGCGTAAATGGTATATAATTGATGCGGCTGACAGACCGCTTGGTCGTACCGCTGCTAAGGTTGCTGAAATTCTCCGTGGCAAAATCAAGCCCGAGTTCACACCTCACGTAGATTGCGGTGACCACGTTATCGTTATCAATGCTGATAAGGCAGTTTTAACAGGCAACAAATTACAAAAGAAGTACTATCGTCGTCATACAGGCTATATCGGCGGTCTTAAAGAGGTACAGTATGCAACTCTTATGAAAACCCGCCCCGAGCTTGCTATGGAGCTTGCAGTTAAGGGTATGGTGCCCGATACTACAATCGGCCGCAAGGCACTCACAAGATTACACATCTACAGCGGTGCTGACTATGCTCAGGTAGCACAGAAGCCCGAAAAGTTTGAATTTTAAGAAGGGAGACAGAAGTTATGTTTAATGAAAAGCCTTATTTTTACGGTACAGGCAGAAGAAAGAGCTCTGTTGCCCGTGTTCGTCTTTACAACGGTACCGGTAAAATCGTTATCAATGATAGAGAGATTGACGATTATTTCGGTCTTGAAACCTTAAAGCTTATCGTTCGTCAGCCCCTTAACCTTACCGATACACTCGACAAGTTCGATATCGTTTGCCGTGTAGCAGGCGGTGGTGTTACAGGTCAGGCTGGTGCTATTCGTCACGGTATTTCCCGTGCACTTTTACAGTTCGACGGTGAGCTTCGTGCAACCCTCAAGAAAGCAGGCCTTCTCACTCGTGACCCTCGTATGAAGGAGAGAAAGAAGTACGGCTTAAAGGGCGCTCGTCGTGCACCTCAGTTCTCAAAG
>JAZNBP010000036.1:0-21874 GCA_045587085.1 Acutalibacteraceae bacterium
TATTTCATCACAAAATGATTTCACCCATCGAAGATGGATTTATCCCGTCTGAAAGGACGGATTTAGTTGAAAAGAACCCACACTTGTCGTAGACAAATGTGGGTTCTTTTCTGGTGCGGGTGACAGGACTTGAACCTGCACGCGTAAGCGCTAGCTCCTAAGGCTAGTGCGTCTGCCAATTCCGCCACACCCGCTTATATAAACGAAAAAAGAATTTCGTTCATATCATTATTAACTTGTTCAAATTACGGTAGCTGCACTGCGCGTAACTCTTGCGGTGCCCGAATTTTTTACGGCTTGGAGCGCCTAAAAAATTCGACCGCGGCGCCTTTTTGCCTCTCGCTGTATCTCACACCGTGAGCGCTCGGGCAAAAACTGCCAATTCCGCCACACCCGCATATATAGAGGATTTTTAATTAATGGATAATCAAAAAACCTCACAACAAAAGATATTTTACAATATTATTTAGATAAAGTCAAGAAAATTCTTTTTAAATTATAAAACTTTGAGAATATATCCGGCAATAGTTTTTGTATAGTCTAATAGTTCTTTACAACCTATATATTCATTTGGCTGATGAGCACCGCCGTCTTTACTGAAATCTATACTCGCACCAAATGCAAAAGCTTTTGAACTACCGTATTTTGAAATCACAGAAAGGTCTGAAAGGCAAGAGCCACAAACATTAAGCTCTTTATTTGCAGTTTCTTTTGAAGCTTCAAGCAACAGTTTAATATCCTCACTGTCGGGTTGGGTATAAGCAAAATGAAAAAATCTGGTATTCGGAAGAAAACCGTCGCCTATAATTCCTAATGGCTCAAGCTTCTCTTTAATCTCATTGTGAATTTGGTCTAATTCTTCGTATATTTCATCCTTTTTCTTGTCGGTATAAAAAACAAAGAAAACTTCGCCTCTATCTAAATCAGAACCACTATTACCCGCTTTTACACCCATATATCTAAGCGATGTTTCGGGTATAATTGTACCGGCATAGAATGGGTTAGCGTCTAATTCTTTACGCCTGTTATCTGCAAATTTTTCAATAATATCCATAACAATCGGTATTGCTTTCGCCGTGAGCTTTGCACTGTCAACAGTTCCTTTTGTGTGGAATAGATACTTAATCTCTCCACCGCCGGAGGCACAATGCCAGATTTCGTTTTCTACTCCGTCCATACTGATTATTCTGTTACAAGGATATTTTAGAACCGAAGCGAGTGCTCCGTGAGAGCCACCATATTCTTCATCTGAATAAGCGGCAAATAGCAAATTAGATTTTAAATCAAGGCAAAGCCTTGTATATCATCAAAACTTTAGTTTTGCATATCATCAGTGGCAAAGCCACTGTATCTCATCAAGTCGATAGAATTATACACACCTGCGGTGTGATGATATACGCCGCACGAGGCGGCGATGATATACACGCTAAAGCGTGATGATATACCAAGCTTATCGGCTTGAATAAAAAATCCTTGTTCCGAAGAACAAGGATTTTTGGTCTGAGTGGCGGGACTTGAACCCACGGCCTCTACCACCCCAAGGTAGCGCGCTACCAATCTGCGCCACACCCAGATATATGTATTGTGTTTTAAAGAATGGGGTATTATTAAATTTATATGTACTTGGTTCCTCAACCGAACAAATGATATTATACCACAAAATATGTATTTGTCAATAGAAAAATGAGCCAATATTTAAAAATATTGGCTCAGGACAATACATTAGTCAGCAAAACCGGATTCAACTAAAGCTACAAGACCAGCAAGTGCTTCTTTTTCGTCGGAACCATCAACTATAATTTTGATTGAAGTGCCACCTACAATGCCGAGAGAAAGAACACCTAAAAGGCTCTTAGCATTAACCTTTCTTTCGTCCTTTTCAACCCAAATGGATGATTTAAACTCATTAGCTTTTTGGATGAAAAAAGTTGCGGGACGAGCGTGGAGACCTACTTGATTTTTGATTACGACATCTTTAACACACATATTGTTTACTCCTTGCATATTGATGTTGAATTTTGGAATTGTTTCTGTTTAGTATTATACCACATTTAATGCCAAAGTCAATTATTTGTTAATAAGTTCTAATAATTATCCAACAAACCGAAACAGTTTTATACTCTATTTGTGCAAAATTTATAGTTTTTTACAAGTCAAACAGATTTTGTCGGTATTTGTCGAGCAATTTTTTATCTTTTTTCGAGAGGTCATTTTCATTCAGCATATCGGGACGTCGCTCAAGGGTTGTCAAAATGGATTTCAGGCGACGCCAATCATTAATTTTTGCGTGATTGCCCGAAAGCAAAACCTCAGGCACAGCTTTATCGTGCCAAACTGCAGGCTTAGTATATTGCGGATATTCGAGCACTCCTGCAAAATGGCTTTCCTCCTCAAAGCAGATATCATCAGAAAGTACCCCGGGGAGCATTCTGCATATAGCGTCGGCTACGGTAAGGGCGGGTAATTCACCGCCTGTAAGCACGAAATCGCCAAGGGACAGCTCTTCATCTACGATTTCCTCAATAACACGTTCGTCAACACCCTCATAATGACCGCAAAGCAAAACAACACGGTCAAGCTTTGACAGCTCGACTGCCTTTTGCTGATTAAAGGTCTTACCCTTTGGTGACATATATATCAGGTGTGGAGGAGCTTCGTTTTCTCTATACAGGCTTTTATAAGCATCATATATAGGTGCTGCAGCCATTACCATACCCATTCCGCCGCCGTAGGGAGTGTCATCTACCTTATTATGTTTATTTCCCGAAAAATCACGAATATTAGTACAAACAATTTCAACCTTGCCCGATTTTTGTGCTCTGCCGATTATACTTTCATTCATAACGGTTTCGCACATTTCGGGGAATAGAGTTAAAATATCAATCCTCATCGTCAAAAATCCCCTTTAGCGGTCTTATTACAAGTGCTTGCTTTTCAATATCGACCGATACTATTACATCATCTATTGCGGGAACTAAATATTCCTTATCATTTCTGCTTATGTGCCAAACATCGTTAGCACCTGTTTGTGAAACATCCGATAAAAGTCCCAAAACATTATTACTGTCGGCATCGTAAACAGTACAGCCTATAAGGTCGTCAATAAAATACCTGCCCTTTGGGAGCTTTACGTCGTTTCGGTCGATATAAATTATTTTATTTCTGAGCGTCTCCGCCTTTTCAATGGTATCAATGTCCTTAAAGGTTATAAGTACGACATTACCGTGCGGAATAACCGAAGTGGCAGTAAGCTTTATGCTACCGTTTTTATCAAAATAAAAGGTTTTAAATTTCTTAAGAAAGTCGCCGTCATCAGACCACGCTTGCACGCGAACAGTACCCTTAACGCCATGAGTGCCGACTATCTTTCCGGTTTCTAAATATTGTTTCAAAATTAGTCCTCCAAAAGGAATTTTTATCATTTTAACACAAAAATTATCGTTTTTCAAGGAATACAGTTAAGAAATAGTGCAAAAAATGAATAAAAATAGCAAATTTTTGTTGACATCAAAATAGAATGGTAGTATTCTTATATAATAAAATTATTTTTTGGAGGTAAATAAACTTATGTTTAAGTCAGCTTATTTAGAGAGAGTTTACAACGATGTTGCGGCTAAAAACGCAACAGAGCCGGAATTCTTACAAACAGTAAAAGAGGTTTTGGAATCCTTGGAGCCTGTAATCGAGCAGGAGCCTAAATTTGAAAAGTACGGTGTTATCGAGCGTATGGTAGAGCCTGAGCGTTTGATTTCTTTCCGCGTTTCTTGGGTTGATGATAACGGCAAGGTACAGGTAAACCGTGGTTACAGAGTACAGTTTAACTCTGCTATCGGTCCTTACAAGGGCGGTATCCGTTTACATCCTTCTGTTAATGCTTCTATTATGAAGTTCTTAGGCTTTGAGCAAACCTTTAAGAACAGCCTTACAGGTCTTCCTATGGGCGGCGGTAAGGGTGGCTCTGACTTTGACCCCCGTGGCAAGAGCGAGGGCGAGGTTATGCGTTTCTGCCAGAGCTTTATGACCGAGCTTTCTAAGCATATCGGTCCTGACACAGACGTTCCCGCAGGTGACATTGGTGTAGGTGCTCGTGAGGTTGGCTTTATGTTCGGTCAATATAAGAGACTTCGCAACGAATTCACAGGCGTTTTAACAGGTAAGGGACGTTCCTTCGGCGGTTCACTTATCCGTCCTGAAGCTACCGGTTTTGGTGCTGTTTACTACACTGTAGAAATGTTAAAGACCTTTGGTGAGGATATCAAGGGCAAGACCTTTGCAGTATCAGGCTTTGGTAATGTTGCTTGGGGTACTGTTAAAAAGGTACATGAGCTTGGCGGTAAGGTTGTAACAATCTCCGGTCCTGACGGTTACATATATGATGAAGACGGCGTAGCAACCGAGGAAAAGATTAACTTTATGCTTGAAATGCGTGCTTCCGGTAATGATAAGGTTAAGGATTATGCTGATAAGTTTGGTGTACCTTACTTTGCAGGCAAGCGTCCTTGGGAGCAAAAGGTTGATATCGTAATGCCTTGTGCTACTCAAAACGAGGTTGGCATTGAGGATGCTAAAAACATTGTTGCTAACGGCGTTAAGTACTATGTAGAGGTTGCTAATATGCCTACTACAGAGGAAGCTATGACATATCTTAAGGAAAACGGTCTTGTAATCGCTCCTTCAAAGGCAGTTAATGCCGGCGGTGTTGCTGTTTCAGGTCTTGAAATGAGCCAGAACTCAATGCGTTACAGCTGGACTGCTGAAGAGGTTGATGCTAAGCTCAAGCAGATTATGGCTGACATCTACAAGAATTCCTATGATGCTGCTGAAAAGTACGGTATGAAGGGTGACCTTGTAGCGGGTGCAAACATTGCAGGCTTTATCAAGGTTGCAGATGCTATGATTGCTGAGGGTATTGCATATTAATTAGCAACCGCAATAAAGAACATCAAAAGACACATCATTGCGATGTGTCTTTTTTAAATAGTTGTTGATTTTAGGATATAAAGATTGTATAATTCAAGTAGTATTATAATTTCAAAGAGGTAAAAAGTATGATTTCTGAAAAAATGATGAGCCTTGGCAAAAAACGCTCGGTAATAAGAGAAATTTTTGAATATGGCAATAAAAGGCGTGCAGAAATAGGTGCCGAGAATGTGTTTGATTACAGTCTTGGCAACCCGAGTATACCTGCTCCTAAAGAGGTAAACGATGTTATGGTGAAATTGCTCACCGAAAAAGACCCCGTGGCACTTCACGGGTATACCTCGGCACAGGGTGCTCCGACTGTGCGTCAGGCTATTGCTGATGATATTACGGCTCGCTTTAATATTAATGCGGACCCTAGTTTGATTTATATGACCTGCGGTGCAGCGGCTTCGCTTACAATTTCGTTAAATGCTGTTATAAATACGGGGGATGAGGTTATCGCTCTTGCTCCGTTTTTCCCTGAATATAGGGTATTTGCCGAAAAGGCAGGTGCTACATTCAAGGTAGTAAAGTGCAGGGAAAACGATTTTCAGATTGATTTTACTGAATTAGATAAGCAAATTACCAAAAATACAAAGGCAATTATTGTGAATTCTCCTAATAACCCGTCCGGTGTCGTTTTTGGAGAGGAGACAATAAAATCACTGGCAGAGCTTCTTTACAAAAAGCAAAATGAGTTTGGCAATAGGATTTTTATTATTGCAGATGAGCCTTACCGTGAGCTAGTCTACGGTGATGCTTTTGTTCCTTATATACCTGAGTATTACGATAACACATTGGTTTGCTATTCTTTCAGCAAATCTTTGTCACTTCCGGGTGAACGTATAGGCTACATATTCGTTTCTCCGAAAATAGAAAATTGTGAGGACGTTTATGCTGCGGTTTGCGGTGCTGGCAGAGCTTTAGGATTTGTTTGTGCACCTTCGCTTTTGCAGTTTGCTGTAGCTGAGTGCCTCGGCAAAACTGCCGATATTTCGGTTTATGATAAGAACAGAAATCTGCTTTACAACAACCTTACAGAGTACGGATTTAAGCTTGCTAAGCCTGACGGAGCGTTTTATCTGTTTATGAAATCTCCCGAAGTGGATGCCAACGCTTTTTGCGAAAGGGCAAAGAAGTATGAGCTATTGCTTGTTCCGGGTGATGATTTCGGCTTTGAAGGATATGTGCGTATAAGCTACTGTGTAAAAACCGAAATGATTGAAAAATCACTTCCTGCGTTTAAAAAATTAATTGAGGAATACAAATAATAAAAAAGCTAACGGCTGATTGTCGTTAGCTTTTTTGAGTTACTATGGGTTACAGCTTTTGCAAGGGACAAATCCCTGCTCTGTTAGTAAATTTCGGTCAGAGGTGTAATATTTGTTGTCCTCACTCATTCTTTTTACAAATGTACAGGTAGATTTGTGAAAGGTTTTACTGTTTAAATTACCGCAATACTGTATTGATTGTGTATCGGTGTTATCTGTAATTTCTGTATCGGGAGCTTGAACGACTATTTTATCGGCTGGAATTTCAGTATCGTCCGCTTTATTAGGATTAGTCCTGTATCCGTTTACCGAATTATCCTCAGCAAGGTTTATTGTAACCTTTGTTTTAGTATTTGGTTTTTGTTTAGTCTGCTCTTTTTTACAGCCTGTAAATGAGAGTAAAATACATAAGCAGAGAGTAGTTACAATAATTTTACGCATTTTTTCACCTCTGTGAATAATATAATGGCTTCTCGAAACATTTTTTACTGTTTCGACATTCTATAATCAATATAGCAAAGAATAATAAAAATTTCAATAATTTTTAGTAAAAAAACATAGTTTTTCCTTGAAAAAATTGTTTAAATGTGGTAAACTAATAAAAAAGAATTTGGGAGTATGTGCCTTGTTTGAACAAACGGTAGATATTGAAAGAATTGAGCAAATCGTAAACCTTTTCGGCAATTTTGACGAGAATATAAAATTGATTGAAAAACGGTATAACGTGGCAATCACCTCACACGGCTCGCAAATTAAGGTTAAGGGTGAGGTGCAGAGTGTTCTGTCTGCAGTAAGAACTCTTGAGGGACTTATTACTATGATTAATAAGGGCGAGCAGATTACCGACCAAAGCGTTAACTATGTTGCAACCTTGGTTGATGACGGTGAGGATGCTAAAATCGGCTCGGTTACAGATGCTAACTGCATTTGCATTACTTCAAAAGGTAAACCTGTAAAGCCTAAAACTCTCGGTCAAAAGCAATATATAGATGCAATACGTAATAATACCATAACTATCGGCGTAGGACCTGCAGGAACGGGAAAAACCTATTTGGCTGTGGCAGAGGCGGTAAGTGCTTTCAGGGCCAAAACGGTAAACCGAATAATACTCACACGTCCTGCTGTGGAAGCGGGCGAAAAGCTTGGATTTTTACCGGGTGATTTACAACAAAAAATAGACCCGTATTTAAGACCTCTTTACGATGCACTTTTTGATATGCTGGGTGCTGAAAACTTTCAAAAATCTCAGGAAAGAGGGGATATTGAGGTAGCTCCCTTGGCTTATATGCGAGGAAGAACCCTTAATGACAGCTTCATAATTCTTGATGAAGCACAAAATACAACAAGCGAGCAAATGAAAATGTTTTTAACAAGGCTCGGCTTTAATTCTAAGGTTGTGGTTACCGGAGATATTACCCAGATAGATTTGCCAAGCGGTAAAAATTCGGGACTTCGTGACGCTACTAAAATTTTAAAGGGTATAGAGGATATTGAAATTGTAAAACTGACCGCACGTGACGTAGTAAGGCATAGGTTGGTTCAGGAAATTATAAAAGCATACGAAAGAAGTGCAAAGGAAAATGAGTGTTAAGGTAAACATTAGCGTAAAGGAAAAAAGTATTAAATTGCCTACAGGAACGAGACTTCTTATTAGAAAAGCTTGCAATGCAACCCTTAATTTTGAGGGTGTTACTGCTCCGGCAGAGGTTGACGTAAGCATTGTGACCGATGAGGCTATAAAGGAAATGAATAAGGAGTTCAGGAATATTGACGCTTCTACCGATGTGCTTTCTTTTCCTTTGGCTGAAAACGGCGAGTTTGACAAAAACCCCGAAAACGGCAATTTAATGCTTGGGGACATTGTGATTTCGGTTGACCACGCAGTTTCACAGGCGGATTTATACGGCCACGGTATTGAACGTGAAATGGCATTTTTAACTGTACATTCAATGCTTCACTTACTTGGTTATGACCATGTAAACGGCGGACTTGAGCAGACTATTATGCGTGAAAAAGAGGAAAAGGTTTTGGAGGCTTTGGGCCTTGCAATAAATAAGGTATAAGGTGAATATGAAACAAAAATCGGCGTTTATTACAATAATCGGTCGCCCTAATGTGGGCAAATCGTCCCTTATGAACTGTGTGCTTGGTCAAAAGGTGGCTATTGTTTCAAATAAGCCACAAACTACTCGTACAAAGATTATGGGAATTTATACAAAAGAAGAAACTCAGCTTGTTTTTATAGATACCCCGGGCTTTCATAAGCCTAGGAACGAGCTTGATAAAAATATGAATAAGGCAGTAGGCGAGGGTATGGCGGATGTAGATGTCGCTGTTTTAGTGGTTGAAGCCGTAACCCGATTTAAGTCGGACGGTGAAACTTTACCCCCTGCCGAATTAGAGTTAATAAAAGAATTAAAGCGCAGAAAATTAAAAGCTGTGCTTGTAATTAATAAAATAGACCTTCTTGAAAAAAAGGAGGAACTGTTAAACATAATTATCCGCTATAATGAGCAATTTCCGTTTGATGCGGTAATACCACTCAGTGCCCGTACAGGCGACGGAGTTGACCTTATGATAGAGGAGCTTAATAAATTTTCTAAGGTATCGCCCCACTATTTTGATGACGATGATGTAACCGACCAGCCCGACAGGGTTTTTGTGGCAGAGCTTATAAGAGAAAAGTTGTTACGTACTCTTGATAAAGAGGTTCCGCACGGCATTGCGATTGACCTTGAAAAATTTGTTGAGCGTGACACCGTAAATGGTGAACCTATAGTTGAAATTGAAGCCACTGTTATTTGCGAAAAAGCTTCACATAAAGGTATAATAATCGGAAAAAACGGAGAAACACTTAAAAAGGTAGGTTCGCTTGCCCGCCGTGATATTGAGGAATTTTTCGGGATAAAAGCCAACCTAAAACTTTGGGTAAAGGTTAAGGAAGATTGGCGAAACCGTCAAGGACTTATTCGTTCCTTTGGATTTGACTAATATTTCCTTTTATATTTAAAAGTTTAAAGCTAACACTATTTTTGTAAGGAAGTGTTAGCTATGACAGAGGATAAAAATTGGTTAAGGTTTATGAAAAGCGGTAAGGTGAGTGACTATCTGCAATTTGTAAACGCTCTTAAGGAGAACGATATTCGTGACGGGAACAGAGACTCGCTTTACGGTAGAGGGTTTAGTGATAAAGGAAATGAACATAGGGGAGAGTGACCGTATGGTTACTCTCTTTACGCGTGAATTTGGTATTATGCGTGCCTTTGCAGCAGGTGCTAAAAGCATTAAGTCTAAAAAGGCTGCGGCTACTAATCTGCTTACATATTCGAGCTTTACAATAAAGCAGAAAAACGGAAGCTTACGTATTTATGAAGCAATTCCGATAGCGCAGTTTTTCACTATGGGTAGTGATATTGAAAATCTTGCCATCTGTCAGTATTTTTGTGAAATCTGTTATAAGTTGGGTGAGGAGAATTCACCCAACCCTGAACTTTTAAGATTAATCTTAAACTCTCTTCATTTTTTAGTGAAAGAAAAAAGAAATCCGCTTTTAATTAAAGCGATTACAGAGCTTAGAACTGCGGTCATATGCGGATATAGTCCAAATCTTGTTGCTTGTGATAACTGCGGTATGTTTGAAGATAGAATTATGTATTTTAATTTGTTTGATGGCTCGTTATTGTGCAGTAGTTGTAAAAATGAGCAAGCGGGAATTCCTATTGACAGAACATTGCTATCCGCTTTAAGGCATATAACCTATTCAGAATTTAAAAAGCTTTATTCATTCGAAATTCCTGAAAAAAGTATAGGAGCTTTGTCAACATTAACCGAGCGATACCTTACAACCCAAACCGAAACACATTTTGATACATTGGACTTCTTTAACAGTATAAGTTAGAGGAGTAACATAAAAGGAGTTAATATGCAATACAGTATCGAAAGATATGTAAAAACCTTAGAACTTGACAAGATTTTGGAGCTTCTTTGCAACGAAGCTTCTCTTTCGGACGCCAAGGAAAAGGCAAAAAATATTATTCCGGACACCGAAATTAGTGCGGTAGAAAGAAACTTACGCGAAACAGAGGAGGCTTATACCTTTATGGCAAGGTACAAAGCCCCCTCATTCGGCTTTTGTGTAAATTCCTCTTCCTGCCTTTTAAGAGCGCAGTCAGGCGGTGTGCTTTCAACGAGAGAACTTTTGGATATTGCCGAAAATTTACGTGTTATCCGTTCACTTAAAACTTGGCGTGAAAATTGCTCGGGTGTAGAAAACAGTGCTATTGACTACTTATTTGAAACACTTTTTCCAAATAAATACTTAGAGGAAAAAATTACATTTGCAATTAAAAGTGAGGATGAAATTTCTGATAACGCTTCACCTGCGCTTTACGATATAAGACGTAAAATTTCCGCTAAATCCTCAAAAATTCGTGATATACTCGATAAAATTGTGCACGGACCGTCTGCTAAATATTTGCAGGAAGCAATTATTACTCAGCGTGACGGAAGATTTGTAGTGCCCCTTAAAATTGAAAACAAGGGACAGCTTGGCGGAATTGTGCACGATACCTCGGCTTCAGGCTCTACCGTTTTTATTGAGCCTATGTCGGTGGTTGAAACTAATAATGAAATAAGGGTGTTAAAGCTTCGCGAGCAGGAGGAAATCGAGCGAATTTTAGCCGAGCTTTCGGCTGAGGTAGGCTCATTTGCGGATACTATAATCCGTTCTTATGAGGCAGTTGTAGAGTTAAATTTAATTTTTGCTAAGGCTCAGCTTGCCTATAAAATGAAGGCTATTGTCCCAAAAATCAATGAAAATGGTAAGATTTATTTAAAAAACGCAAGGCATCCTCTAATTAATTATAAATCGGTAGTGCCTATAACCGTTTCATTGGGTATTGATTTTAACACCTTGGTTATAACAGGACCTAATACCGGTGGTAAAACTGTAACTCTTAAAACTATTGGACTTTTAACCCTTATGGCAATGTCGGGACTTATGATTCCGTGTGACGATTCAAGTGAAATTGCAGTTTTTTCAAAGGTTTTTGCCGATATTGGTGATGAGCAGAGTATTGAGCAGTCGCTTTCTACCTTTTCGTCGCATATGGTTAACATAATCTCTATTTTGGATAATGCCGATGATAATTCGTTAGTGCTGTTTGATGAATTGTGTGCAGGTACTGACCCTGTTGAGGGTGCTGCCTTGGCAAAGTCTATTTTAATGAGACTGCAAGCATTTGGAAGCAGGGTGGTTTCCACTACTCACTACCCTGAGCTTAAGTCCTATGCTATTGATACAGACGGCGTCGAAAACGCTTCGTGTGAGTTTAGCGTAGAAACCTTAAAGCCCACATATAGGCTTATAATCGGTATGCCCGGAAGGTCTAATGCGTTTGCTATTTCAAAAAGACTTGGACTTGCCACGGATATAATAGAGAATGCCAAAGAGCAGGTAAGCGACGAGGATTTGCGTTTTGAAAGGGTAGTAGCTGCCCTTGAAAAAGCACGTTTTGATGCCGAAAATGAGCAGAAAAAGGTAAGCAAGCTAAGATACGAGCTTGAAAATATGCGTAAAAAGGCAGAGGCAAAGGAGCACGAGCTTGAAGTTTCACAGCATAAGGCTATGGAAAAAACGCGAGAAACTGCCAACAACATATTAGAATCGGCACGATATAAGGCAGGTCTTTTACTTAACGAGCTTGAGGAAATCAAAAAAAGCATTTCACAGGAAAACGCTCAAAGTATGGCTGAAAGGGCAAGAGCTACCTTTAAATCAAATTTAAAAGAGCTTGAGGATATTGCAAATCCTGTTATGGAAAAAACTGTTTCGGGAGAAGCGGTAACAAATATCAATAAAGGTGATATCGTAATAATTGCTGATATAGGCAGAGATGCCACCGTGCTTGACGTAAAGGAAAGCAAAAAGCAAGCGTATGTTATGTCGGGTTCTATAAAAATGTGGGTGGATTTCAGTAATTTAAGACGCAAAAAAGGCAAAGAAACAACCGAAATCAAGAAAACCCGCAAGGTTACAACCATGCAGGCAAAGGGAAACAGAGAAGTATCGGGCGAAATTGATATGCGCGGTATGGCTTCCGATGAAGCAATTTTAGAGCTTGATAAATATATTGATAACGCAATTATATCGGGCTATGAAACAATCCGTATTATTCACGGTAAGGGTACGGGCGTTTTAAGGAAAAGTGTTCAAGGCTATTTGCGTACACATAAGGCTGTAAAAAGCTTTAGGCTCGGCACCTTTGGTGAGGGTGAAAACGGCGTTACCATTGCAGAATTCAAATAAAGGTGAAAACAAATGATATTTAAACAAAAGCCTACCTATGACTTTATTATTGCAGGACTTGGAAATCCCGGTCTTCAGTATGAAAAAACACGCCATAATGTTGGATTTATGGCGGTAGATTTGTTGGCTCAAAGTGAAAAATTTAGCTTTAATAAGAATAAATATGACGCACTTTTGGGAGAATGGAAGTTAGGTGACAAGCGTATACTTGTTATAAAACCGCAAACCTATATGAACTGCTCAGGTAAGGCGGTTTCAAGGATTGTAAGCTTTTATAAAATACCTACCGATAAAGTGATTGTTTTGCACGACGATATTTCACTTGATGTCGGCAAAATCAGGATGAGACGAAAAGGCAGTGACGGCGGTCAAAGAGGAATGCGTGATATTATAGAGCTTCTTGGTACAGATAATATTATGCGAATTAAAATAGGTGTCGGAGCAAAGCCACATCCTGATTACGATTTAAAGGATTGGGTGCTAGGCAAATTCCCCGAAAGTCAAAAGGATGACCTAAAAACAGCACTTGATAAGTCGGTTTTGGCACTAAGGGAAATAATTTTAAAGGGCATTGACAGTGCTATGAATAAATATAACAGCTGAGGAGAATATGAATTTTTTAAAATCGGTACTATGTGGTGACCCTGATTTTAAAGCCCTCTTAAAGCAGATAGAGAACGGCAGACTGCCAATAGTTTGTACAGGACTATCTTTAATCCATAAGGCAGCGGTAATATATGCCGTAAAGCTTTTGGTCGGTAAAAAAATCTCGGTTATAGCAAAGGACGAGGCAGAGGCATTTGATTTTGCACTTGACCTTAAGTCTTTGGGGCTTAATGCGGTAAGCTTTCCTTTAAGGGATTACTGCATAGGCGACATAAAGACTCATTCAAAAGAATACGAGCATAAAAGAATAGACACCCTATCTAAGCTTTTAGATGGGGCATTTGACGTTTGTGTTTTTTCTATTGATTCTGCACTCGGCTTTACCGTACCACCTGAAATTTTGAAAAATGCAAGCTTTAAAATAAGTGTTGGCGACTGTGTTTCTGTAGAGAATTTAACCGAAAAACTGCTTAATTGCGGATACACAAGAAGTGAAATTTGCGAGGGAGAGGGACAGTTTAGTGCTAGAGGCGGTATTTATGATATTTTCCCCGTTAATTCGCAAAATCCCTTGCGTATAGAATTCTGGGGCGATGAAATTGACAGCATTTCTTATTTTGAAGCCGACACTCAAAGACGCACAACGGGTATTGACAGTATTGTGATTACACCTGCCGGCGAGGTGCTTTATAACCCTTGTGATTTGGCAGAAAAGCTAACTGATTACTTAAATTCTGCACGCAGTATAACCGAAAAGCAAAGACGGGTTCTAGAAACAGATATCGAGGCTTTGAAAAATGGGATTTCGGTCTCTGCCGACAGATATTTGCCTTTTATATATGAAAAATGCAGTACAATATTTGACTATCTTTCTGATACTGTCACTTTTGTGAGTGAGTCGGGAAATATTGTTGAACGCCTGAAAAGTATTTTTACAATCTTTTCAGAGGATGCATCCAATTATTTGGAGGAGGGCTTTTTATCCGAAGCTACAGCTAAGCTCTATCTTAGCGGTGCCGAGTTCTGGGAGAAATGCGAAAGGGCAGTAATACTTGAAAACTTCCCGAGAAATTCTTACGAGGTAAAAATAAAGGATATCTTAAATTTCAACTATAAGCGTTCAACCGCTTGGAGTGGCGATATAAATGTGCTTATAGAGGATATTTCTTATATCTTGGAGCAAAAGGGAAGCGTTGTAATACTAGCGGGCGAAAGCCGTGCCGCAAGGGTGCTGACGGCCGAACTTAACGAGCGTGGAATAAACGCACTTTACACCGTAAGCCCAGATACCGCAAACTGCGGAGTAACAGTCACATTAGGCGGTTTATCAAGCGGATTTGAGATACCGTCCTGCCGATTTATGCTTATCACACATAAGTATATAGCAGGGGAAGTTAAAAAGCATAAAAAAAGGCATAAAAATGCTAAAGAAATAGGCTCTCTTGATGAGCTTCGTGTAGGCGACTATGTTGTACACGAGGCTCACGGAATAGGTATATTTGACGGAATAAACCGTATTACTAATCAGGGCGTCACCAAGGATTATATTAAAATCAAATATGCTAAAAGCGATGTTTTGTATGTGCCTGTAACTCAGCTTGATTTGGTTTCAAAATATATCGGTGCCGCTACAGAGGAAGGCAATATAAAAATTCACCGCTTGGGTGGTGCCGAATGGCAGAAAACCCGAACCCGCGTTAAAAAGGCTGTTCGCGATATGGCAAAACAGCTTACTGCTTTATATGCTAAAAGAATGCAGTCAAAGGGCTATGCGTTTTCGCCTGATACTGACTTGCAAAACGATTTTGAAAGACGCTTTCCTTATGACGAAACCGAGGACCAGCTACGCGCTGTTGACGAGATAAAAGGGGATATGGAGCGTAACGTTCCAATGGACAGACTGCTTTGCGGTGATGTAGGCTTCGGTAAAACCGAGGTGGCACTTCGTGCTGCTTTCAAGTGTATCAGCGAAGGCAAGCAATGTGCACTTTTAGTACCTACAACGATACTTGCAATGCAACATTACAACACAATAATCCGCCGTTTTGGTGAAATGCCGGTAAGCGTAAAGCTTTTAAACCGCTTTGTACCCCAAAAACAGCAGGAAAAAATTATTAAGGATTTAAAATGCGGTAGGCTTGATATGGTGGTAGGCACTCACAGACTTATTTCTAAGGATGTGGAGTTTAAGGATATCGGACTTGTTATTATTGACGAGGAACAGCGTTTTGGTGTAGCCCAAAAGGAAAGACTAAAAGAGCTTTATCCCTTTGTGGATATACTTACGCTTTCTGCAACTCCAATACCTAGAACGCTTAATATGGCGATGTCGGGACTTCGGGATATGTCATCTATTGATGAAGCACCCGGAGACAGACACCCCGTACAGACCTATGTGCTTGAATACAATATGGGCGTTGTAATTGACGCCATAAATAAGGAAATCCGCAGAGGCGGTCAGGTCTATTATCTGCATAATAGGGTAGATAGTATTGAGCGTTGTGCCTTAAAACTCAAACAACGCCTGCCCGAAAATGTTAATATTGGCATTGCTCACGGTAAAATGAGTGAGGATGAGCTAACACGTGTTTGGCAACAACTCTTAGAACACGAAATTGATGTGCTTGTATGCACTACAATTATTGAAACGGGTGTAGATGTGCCAAACGCTAATACGCTAATCATTGAGGATGCCGACCGAATGGGACTTTCTCAGCTTCATCAGTTAAGGGGCAGAGTTGGTCGTTCTCCAAGACGTGCGTATGCTTATTTCTGTTTCTCTCAGAATAAGCAATTATCCGATGTTGCTTCAAAAAGACTTGAAGCAATACGTGAGTTTACCGAGTTCGGTTCGGGCTTTAAAATTGCAATGCGTGACCTTGAAATAAGGGGAGCAGGAAGTATTTTGGGCGGCGACCAGCACGGTAATATGGAAAGTGTAGGTTACGATATGTACCTAAAGCTTTTGTCGGATGCTGTTAATGAGGAAAACGGTATCGAGGTCGAGGACGACCTGCCCTGTACAGTAGACCTTAATGTTTCGGCACACATACCCGAAAGCTATATCGAATCGCTTTCTGCAAGGCTTGGTATTTATAAGCGGATTGCGGCAATCAGAAGTGATGAGGATGCAAGCGACGTAATAGATGAGCTTTGTGACCGATTTGGCGAACCGCCTAAGGCTGTTATGGGGCTTATAGATGTTTCAATGCTTAGGAGCAAGGCAGTAAATGCTAAAATAGCAGAGATTACCGAAAACGGAAATATGGCCATCTTGCATATAAATTCTATCGATGCTACTGTTATGGCAAAGCTTTCTGAATATTTCGGCACACGTTTTATGCTAAATGCCATAGGCAAGCCGACCTATACTATAAGGCTTAAAAAAGGACAGAAAATGGCAGACCTTGTAAGCGAGCTTTCTAAGGTGCTGTAAAATTATACTCTTAATAAAAATTTTTATAGACATTTTTAAAGTTATGGTATATAATGATCTTAATTGCAGAAATTGTTGGAGGCAAAAAAATGAAGAATCTTAAAAGAATTTTAAGTATAGTGCTTATTTTGGTTTTGGCATTATCCTTTGCGGGATGCCATAAAAAAGGTGAAATTGCTGTAGAAATCGGCGAGTGGAAGTTCACCTCGGCATATTATATGTGTGCATTCATTCAGGCAGAAAGAGAAGCACAGGCTACTGTTTACGAGTCTCTTTCCGATAAGGAAAAGCAGGATGCTGACCTTGATTACACTAAAAAGAAAATCGGCGATAAAAAGTATGAGGAATGGGTAAAGGATACTGCTATTGACTATTTAAAGGAAATTGCAGCCCTTAAAACCTTTGCCAAGGAAAACAAGCTTGACACTAAGGAATTAAAGGATACCTTCAATCAGATGTTGCCTAATATCTGGGAGGATACTTCATACGGTTATTATTATGCAAGTATGTATTTTGGCGACACTATCCCCCAGGGCACATCACTTCAAATGAATTATGAGCCTAACGGCGTTTCACAGGCTACCTATCTTGACTTTGTTTTGGATAAGACTTTATATGATTCTTATTTTGAATTCCTATACGGGGAGGGTGGCTCTAAGGAAATAGCTTTTGAGGATATCGAAAAGGAATTCTATGCTAATAATGAATTGGCAAACATTTTAGAAGCAACCTTCGGAGAAAAGACCGAGCAAGAAATTACTGAGCTTAAAGCCAAAATTGAAGGCTACAAGACAAGTATTGAAAAAGGCGAAATGACCTTTGCTGAGGTTAAGGCTGATTACGAAAAGCCAGCTGACGAGGACGAAAAGGAAGAAACCGACGAACACGACCACGAGGAAGAAGAAAAAACCGAGGAAGAGGAAAAGACCGAAGCCGAGGAAAATACCGAGCCTAAAGACGAAAATGCCCAGCTGATAACTTCTGATAACGATAATTATAAAACAATCAAGGCTATGTCTGTTGGCGAGGTTAAGATTGTAGAAACAGAGACTGCTGTAACTCTTATAGTTAAGCAGGACCTTAAGGCTGATGAGTATTACATTAAGCAGAATGACCTTTCTGTTCGTCACACCTTAAAGGACGAGGAGTTCTCAAAGCTTGTTGCCGATGCTGCTAAAAAGCTAAAGGCAGATATTGACAAATACGCAGTAAATCAGTTCAAGGTTAAAAAGTTAGAAATACCTGAGGCTGTTTCATCTTACTAAAATTTAAATCCCATTGCAGAAATGCAATGGGATTTTTTATGTGTCATTTTGATTGAAAATATATGCTTTTTCTGAATTTTGCGGGCGAGGACCCTTTTTTCTTTTTGAACTGTGTAATGAAATGACTTGAGCTTGAAAAATTAAGCTCTTGTGCAATATCGGTAATGCTTTTTTCGGTTGTAAGCAGTAGTTTTTCCGCTTCGCGTAGCTTTGTATCTAATAGATAATCCTTGTAGCTCTTTCCGACAGACTTTTTAAACAGATAGGAAAAATGATTATAGCTTAAATGACAAATATCTGCAAGCTCTTTTTCCGAAACGGTGGCATAGTTATTAGTAAGATATACAATCGCTTTTCGGATTTCGGGATTTATACCTGCGGTTTTAGAAGTTACATTTTGGTTATGTAAAAACCTTAAAACACGAGTAAAGAATTCAAGCAAGTAGGATTTTATAGCTAATTCAAAACCATAATTCATACTTTCCCATTCGTTTGCAATGCTAGTTAATAAATTATCGGCTTTTAATTTGTTTGATTCGTTTTCATTGAAAAAATATTCATTTTGTGTTTCGGATATAAATGGAAAAACATACTTGTATTCATCACAAAAACGCTCATTGGAATATAAAATATTTGGCATAACCTTTATACATAAATAGCTGGTAGGTTTGATTAGGTCAATAGCATGGGCTCTACCTGAATTTATAACAATAAGGTTGTTTTTTTGAAATTTCTTTGATTTGCCGTTTACCTGAATTATTCCCTCACCGTCATAAAAGTACAATATTTCTATATATTCGTGATAATGATAGGGAGTGTCAACAGCGGTATTCGGATTAAATTTAAGACAATGCACCCAACTTGTAGAACCGTCTAATTTATAATTTTCTTCGGCTAAAACGTCCATATTTTTCTCCCCATCGTAAAAAAATGATATTTTTAATTAAATCTATTGTATCATAAGTTTTAAAAATATGCTATACTGAATTTAATAATTTTAGGAGGTAAACTAAAATGAAAGAATGGCTTAAAAATGCAGTGTTTTATGAAATTTATCCGCAAAGCTTTAACGATAGCAATGCGGACGGAATCGGTGACTTTAACGGAATAATCGAAAAGCTCGACTATATTAAAGAAATGGGATTTACGGCGATTTGGATGAATCCTTGCTTTGATTCGCCTTTTAATGACGCCGGATATGACGTAAGGGACTATTATAAGGTGGCCGAGCGTTACGGTACCAACGAGGATATAAAGCACTTATTTGAAGAAGTTCACAAAAGAGATATGCATATCATACTTGATTTGGTTCCCGGACATACATCTGTTGAAAACAAGTGGTTTTTAGAGTCTAAAAAGCCGGAAAGAAACAAATACACTGACCGTTATATTTGGACAGATTGCATCTGGACGGATATTGAGGGAATAAGAGGTATTGCAGGCACAATCCGTGGAATTTCTGACCGTGATGGTTCTTGTGCTATAAATTACTTTTCTTCGCAGCCGTCATTAAATTATGGCTTTGCTCATATTACCGAAAGCTGGCAGTTGCCCGTTGATTCTGAGGCAGCAATCGCAACAAGAGAGGAAATATTAAATATTATAAAATTTTGGTTAACCCTTGGTTGCGACGGCTTTAGAGTAGATATGGCAGGCACCCTTGTAAAAAATGATGACGACCAAACGGGCACTATTAACCTTTGGAAAAATATTTTCAGCGTTGTTAATAAGGAATTTCCGAATGCGGCATTTGTTTCAGAATGGGGCGAACCCGAGATGGCACTTGAGGGTGGCTTTGATATGGACTTCCTTTTGCATTTTGGACCTTCACATTACGTTGATATGTATCATAGCGAAAATCCGTATTTTTCTAAATCGGGTAAAGGTAGTGCAAAGGATTTTTTTGAGTATTATGTGAATTGCTACAAAAAAACCGAAGGAAAAGGCTTGGTTTGTATACCCTCAGGTAATCACGATATAGAGCGTTTGTCCTATTATTGTGATGAAACACAGATGAAATTGGTATATGCCTTTCTAATGTCTATGCCCGGAGTACCTTTCATTTATTACGGCGACGAAATCGGAATGAAATATTTAGCAGGTATTACTTCGGTTGAGGGTGGATATCACCGTACAGGTTGTAGAACACCTATGCAGTGGGATAATTCTGTAAATTCTGGATTTTCTTCTGCAGGAGCAGAACGCTTGTATATTATGCAAGACAGCGATATTGACAGACCTACTGTTGAAAAACAATTAAAGGATGAGAATTCAATTCTCAACGAACTTAAAAGACAAATTGCCGTTAGAAAGAATAATGAAGCATTGCAGGAAAGTGCAAAATTTGAATTGATAAGCAGTGATTATCCGCTTGTATACAGAAGATATACGAGTGACAGTAATATACTGATTGCAATTAATCCGTTGGATAAAGATGTTTTGGTAGATATTAAAGAAGCCGACGTAAAGAAGGTTATATATAGCTTTAACGGTAATGCTAGTATAAAGGACGGAAAGCTTTTAGTACCGGCTCTTTCAGCTACATATATTGAAATTTAGTAACAAAATAAACTAAAAGAATAAAAACACAAATCCCATTGCATTTCTGCAGTGGGATTTTTTATGCCTTAAGCATTTATTTTTCTTTTACAATATAAGCAAAATCGATATATCCGTTACCCTGTGAAGCCGAAAACTCAGTAAGGGTTTTAGCATAAGCTATGGTTGTGTTTTGGAACATAACAGGCAAGGTGGTATAGCTTTCCATAATTTCTTTTTCTGCAAGCTTTAAATCATCTGTATTGGAAACAGAGAATTTTTGCAGATATTCCTTATAAAAACTGCTGTCTGCCTTTACGGGGAAAATTGCAAATGAATATGTATTTTCGCTTAATTGAGATGTAAGACTATTAAGATTACTTTCGGCTTCAATATTTACAAATGCCGAAAGCTGGCTTTGAAAATGTCCGACAATATCTGTTACAACGCCTTTTACGGCATTGTTATCATAATAATAAAGCTTTATTCCTTTAGGGAATTTTTTATCGGGCAGTTTTTCTAATTCTTTTAAGTAAAGAGCTTTGGCTCCGTTTGGGTCATAAGCTTTGTTAAATAAAGAGGCAGAGGGGTTTTCAATGGCACTCGGATAAATTGAGGTGGCAATACTGTAGCCGACTGGAATACTGTCTTTGTAAATGTTGCTGCCTACCAAAAGTGAAAAAGCCTTTCTCATATCGCCTGAAAATTCTTGACCAATCGTCAGCACCCAACAAATATTTCCAAATTCCTTTGTGCTGTAGTTTAAATTTTTGACATCATTTTTAAGGGTAGAATCCACAAAGGCTATATCAATACTTTCTTTTTCAATAAGCTCTAAAATATCCTTATCCTTTTGACAGGTTAAAAAGGCAGCGGCATTTTGAGCCTCAAACTTACCCTTATAGTTTTCATTTTTGTAAAGCCTTATACCAAAGGTTTCCTTTCTCCAACGGGACATTTTATAGCTTCCGTTGTAAAGCAAATCATCAGCGGTTACACCATATTTTCCGTCGGTAGAATAAAAAAACTCCTCGTTGCAGGGCATAGCAATGCTTGTGGTAAGAGTCTCTAAAAAATTCTTATCCTCTTTGCAAAGTGTGATTTTAAGTGTGGTTTTATCGGTAGCGGTCACACCTAAATGGTCGGGGTGCATTTTGCCGGAATGAATATCCTCTGCATTTTCTATAGAAAAAAGGCGTGAGGCAAAGGGTGCTTTGGTTTCGGGATTTACAGCACGCCTTAGTGCAAAGACAAAATCGTCGGCGGTGATTTTGTCACCGTTTGACCAAACAATATCGTCACGCAGTTTAAAGGTGTAGTTAAGCCCGTCCTTTTTATAGCTTTTTGCGGTGGCACATTTTATTTTTCCGTTTTTGTCTGCACGCATAAGCCCCTCAAAAATATTCCGTACAATAAGTAGCTCAGAATCACTTTCGGCAACCTGAGGGTCAAGCGAGGAGGGAGTATCAGGCAGTTCAAAATAAATATA
>JAZNBP010000037.1:0-4805 GCA_045587085.1 Acutalibacteraceae bacterium
AAAGCGTACACTCAAGAATGGGGAAACTCGTCACGGTCTTGTAGGTCTTATCGATTTAGAGGATTATTCCTATGAAAAGGGTGCAAAAACACCTATCAGCGCAACCGAAGCCACAGTTGTTGACCGCATACCCCCACGTGTAAAAATCCGCAAGGATGCAGTTATTGAAATTCCTCATATTATGTTACTTATTGATGACCCTCTCAATACTGTAATTGAACCGATAGCTCAAAATACCGATAAAATGCAAAAGCTTTATGATTTTGTACTTATGCAAAACGCAGGCTCAATTTCCGGATATAAAGTGACTGACGATATGCTCGAAAATATTAATATTTCGTTGAATTCGCTATCAGAAAATAGCCTTGACGGTCTTTTGTGTGCAGTAGGCGACGGTAACCATTCATTAGCAACCGCAAAGGAATGTTATAAGCAGGGAACAGGCTCACGTTATGCGTTGGTAGAAGTGGTTAATATTCACGATAAATCACTTGAATTTGAGCCTATTTACCGTATATTATTCGGCATCCAGCCTGATAAGATTATTAGCGATTTTGTAGATTGGTGCGGTGGCGAATACAAAGGAGCAGATGCTCAAAAATTTACTTGTGTTTACGGTGAAACTGAAAAAGAGATTTCTGTAAAGCCTAAGGGAGCACTTTGCGTTGCCACACTTCAAAGCTTTTTGGATGAATATTTAAAGGGTAAAGATGTAACTATTGACTATATCCACGGCATAGACTCCACAAAGACCTTGGCTCGTCGCGAGTCTGCTTTAGGCTTTATTTTCAGCGGTATGGAAAAAGCGGATTTGTTTCCTGCTGTTTCAAAGGACGGCTCATTGCCTAGAAAAACCTTTTCTATGGGCTGTGCCGACGACAAACGCTTTTATTTGGAAGCTAGAAAAATTAAATAATTAAATTTTGGGCAATTCTTTTGAATTGCCCTTTTATATTTATTACATATTTTTACAATCGCTTTTTGTCGAATAATGTTTGACAGAAATACCTATTGATGTTATACTATATATGTGAAAATTTGTGTGAAAGGAAGCTAGTATTTTGCGACTTAATAAATTACTTTCAGTAATACTTGCAATAAGTATAATTCTAAGTATTTTTTCTGTAATAAACGTACTTCCTGTCAGCGGTGATACTGTTACAACTGCTTATATAAACGGCACCAACGTCAATGTTCGTTCCGGCCCGTCTACTGGTCATAGCATAATCGATAAACTATCAAACACCTCTGCAATGGTGTTAAGCTCGGTTACACAGCAAGGTGAATTATGGTATCAAATTACCTATAAGAAAGACAATCAGGATATTACAGGATATATTTTTTATGACCCCACTTACATAAAAATTGTAACCTATAACCCTGATGCTGATTTTGAAACTAAAATTACTGCTTTTCCCGAAAGCTATAGACAGTATCTAAGGGAATTACATTCTGTTTATCCTAATTGGGAGTTTGTTCCCGATAATGTTCATATAGACTTTGATACTGCAGTAACAGCACAATGTGAATATCCGAAAAAGTTAGTTTCTACCTCACAGTCACTTGCGTGGCGTTCAATGCATAAGGATTATTATAGTTGGGAAACAGGACAGTTCTCATCAACTAATGCCGGCAGTGGTTGGTACGGTGCTTCAAAAGAAGTTATTGCGTATTATATGGACCCTAGAAACTTCCTTGATAATACCTATATTTATATGTTTTTAGAGCAAGCTTATGACCAAGCACTGCAAACAGAGGAAGGTCTTAAGGATATAGTTGAGGGAACGTTTTTGGCAGGCACTTATGAGGATGCCGAGGATACCGCTTACGGAGGCTCCTATGTAAAGGTTATTATGGAGGCAGCTAAGCAGTCAGGTGTAAGCCCCTATATTATAGCTTCAAAAATCATTCAGGAGCAGGGAAGTGCCGGTACCTCTAATATGATTAGCGGAACTACCAGCCACGGTAAATATTATAACTTTATGAATTGGGGTGCCTACGGTGCTGAAACCGATGCCGGTGTTCTTGCAAACGGCTTGGCTTATGCTAAAAACGAAGGTTGGACTACACGCTCTGCTTCTATTATAGGCGGTGCGGTAAAGCTTTCTAATAACTATATTAAAAGAGGGCAGTCTACCTATTATTATCAAGATTTTAACGTTAAAGAAAACGCTACACATCAATACGCACAAGCGGTTCACGATGCAGCTAGCAAGGGCAAGATTTCGGGTGATGAATATAAAACTAATTACGGTTATAAATTATACTTTACAATTCCCGTTTTTACAAATATGCCCGAAAAGCCTTGTGAAAGACCTGAACAAAGCGATAAATATAATAATTATTATATAATGTCAATCACTTCCACAGACGGCAACATTTCGCCCGCATTTGATATGTTCCAAAATGACGATTATTCACTTACTCTTTCAAAGGATGCAAATTTAAATCTCAAAATACCGGACACAGCATCTATTACTTCGCCACACGAATATGATTTGCCTCAGGGTTCTCAAAAGCTTACAATTACCGTTAAAGCCGAGACAGGCTATACAAGGGATTATTCACTTTATGTTTTCACAGAAGCCCCCTTAAAGCTCACTTTAAAAATTAACGAACCGGTTGATGTAGAGCCAAATCCAAACCCCGGTACAGGTACGGAACCCACACCGCCACCAACCTATAAGTTGGGCGATGTGAACGGGGATGATAAGATATCTATCATTGATTTAGGTATTGTACGATTACATTTATTAAATGAATATACCTTCAATGATGAAAGCTTACTTTTGGCTGCCGATGTTAATAAGGACGACAAAATTTCTATTATCGATTTGGGTGTTCTACGATTGTATCTGTTAGGCGAATACTCCTTGGAGGACTGATTTTATGAAAAACAAACTACGTAAACTATTATCTATAACTATTGTATTAATATTGACTTTATCTGTTTTAACTTTTAATACTTCTGCAGCTGATACAATTCCTGCTTCTATAAGCTTTACTAAATCCGGAAAATCGGTCACTACCATTAATCCAGGTGATGACTTTGTTGTGAATATAACAATCACCGGAACCCGACTTCTTAGTATAGATTTTAATTTGAAATATGATACTAACTATGTAAAATATATTTCTGGTGCATTTTCCGGCGGCAATGGTATCGCCAGTGTTAATATGGACACGAACTTCACAATTGGAAAAAAAGTCACATATTCTTTAAATTTTAGGTCATTAACTAAAACTGGAAATCCATCTTTTTTACTTTCCGGTGAAGCAGCTGATGAAGTCGGCACTAACAATGTTAAAGGTCCAACATTTACTGCTTCTAATTCAATAAAAATTGAGGATAAACAGCTTTCCTCAAACGCTAATATGAAGTCTTTAAGCGTTAGATGTCTTGATGCAAATAACAAAGAAATCAGTTGCAAAATGACACCTTCGTTTTCTAAAAATACAACCGAATATACAGTAAATGTTCCAAACTCGGTTGTAAAATGCTTGCTTAACGGTGAGCGTGAGGAGGGTAACCCCTCTGATTGGTCGGTTGAAGGCTCCGCTAATATGAAGGTTGGAAAGAACGTTCGTAAGGTAATTGTAACTGCCCCAAGCGGTGCACAAAAGGTTTATACAATTAATATTAATCGCGGTGAAGAGGCGGCTGATACGCCCCAGAATCCCGATGTTGATACACCCGAACCCGATACCGAAAATCCTTTAGAGATACAGATTGATAATACTAAACATATCATTGCAACCGATATTTCTGCAGTAAAGCTTTTTAAAGGCTTCGAGGCTTCAACTACTGATTTTAAAGGTCAGGAAATTTCCGTTGCACGCGATAAAGATGCTAATTTTGAGCTTTTCTATTTATATGCGTCAGACAGTGACGTTCTAACACCATATACCTATGACAAGAAAAATGACACATTCAAAAAGCTAAATTTCATCTCACAGAACGATGTTACATATATTGTTCAGGAATTGCCGTTGCAATACTTTGACAGTCAAAATTACTTTACAACTAATGCAGAAATTAACGGAGTAGAGCTAAAATGCTATCAAAATAAAAATTCAAAGCTTTCTGATTTTTACTATTTGTATTGCTTTAACGGGGAGAATTTTGATACTTACAGATACGACAGCAGGGAAGGGGTATTACAGCGTTATCCCGAGATGACACTTGGCATTACCGCAACTGACAGTGAAACCTCTGTAAAAGCTAATAATACTCCCGAAATTTTGCAAAAATTCAATTTATTGGACCATAATGCTAAAATATTGGTTATTACATTTATTGTTGCAATAATAATCGCTATTGCACTTGTGATTTTGCTTCTTATTAAGCTTTTTGCTAGGAATAAATACCGCGATATTTTAGACGAGGATCTTCCAAGTGAAAACTTCGATGAGGTTACAATAAATGATGATTTCCTAATTTCGGATGAGAAAACCGATAATACTGACGACACATTCTAAGATTTAAGACCGCTTCGGCGGTCTTTTTTTATTTTTTGTTTCATACTATTATTTGGTGGTTAAATGTATATATTTTTAAATATTATGTTGGTCTTATGCCTTATCGCAAGTCTTGTATTACTAATATTTGCTATTAAAAGCAAAAGGACATTTAAAACACTTGCCTTTAATGCTTTTTTAGGAATAAGTATTCTATTAATTTTTAATTTAACAAGCAAGCTTACGCATATAGAAATTTTTGTCAATAAGTTAACTGTAATTACAGCTTCAGTTTTTGGAATTCCCGGAGTATTAGCTTTATTATTGTTAAATATGATATTTTAATA
>JAZNBP010000038.1:0-8323 GCA_045587085.1 Acutalibacteraceae bacterium
CAACCTCTATTTTTTTGATAGCGACAGTATTAAAAAGTAAATCCCTAGTATGTAAATCGATAAATTTAATTTATCTTTAAAATGCAGAATAACCGCTAAGGTGATAAGAATAGCGGAAAATATAATACCCAAAAGCTTTAAAATTAAATCGGCACGGGCTATATCTCGCTTTTGAGCTATTATGTTATGCAGAATTCTGCCTCCGTCAAGTCCTTTTACGGGAAGCAGATTAAAAAGACCTAAAATAAGGTTTAAGAGTGCAAAAATTAGCACCTGCGTGTTTCTCCATATACTGTAATTTATGTAAAAAACCGCAAAGAGCAGAATGTTTACAAGCGGTCCGCAAAGCGAGACGATGTTATCGGTTTTGTATCGGCTTGTGATACTATCGGTGATTTGCACAGAGGCAGGTATCAGCTTTATCCTTTTAGGAGTAGAGCCTAATGCCCACATACAAAATAGATGTCCTAGCTCGTGGCAAAGAACCGAAAATAGAGTTGGAACAATAAGCCCTGTTTTATCAAAAGCAATCATTACCGTAACCATTGCCAAAAATAAAAAGGAAATGTAAATTTCAGTACCAAAAAGCTTGAATTTCATATTAAATCCTCTAAAACCTCGGTGATTGTGGTGGCAGAGTAGTATTGCTCCTTAAATAATTCTTTAAGCTTTTTGTATTCGGACTTAAAGCAAAGCTTCAAAGTGAGAGTGCTTAGCAAAACAATTGCCACAAAAACACATTCGGTAATTAAAATTTTTAAATAATAATCCTTTTTCTCGTTCATATATACCTCTTGTAGAAAAGATAAAAATATAGTATACTATATGTATATTAAATTTTAGGATGATATTATGCCATTTTTACCTATAACTAAAAAGGAAATGATAGATAAGGGCTATGACGTAGCGGATTTTATTATCGTTACGGGTGACGCTTATGTAGACCACCCAAGCTTTGGCACTGCGGTGATTTCGCGTGTGCTTGAAAGCGAGGGCTTTAATGTCTGCATTATTCCTCAGCCTAAAGTGGATGCGGATTATACCCGTTTTTCAAAGCCTAAGTATGCGTTTTTGGTAAACAGCGGAAATATTGACTCTATGGTAGCTCATTACACCGCCGCCAAGAAACGCAGGAGTGATGATGCCTATACTCCCGGCGGTAAAGCGGGAGCAAGACCTGACAGAGCAGTTACCGTTTACACGAAAAAATTAAAGGAACTTTATCCTGATACGCCCGTTTTAATAGGCGGTATTGAAGCATCACTCAGGCGTTTTGCTCACTATGACTATTGGTCGGATAAAGTGCGTCCTTCGGTGCTTATTGAGTCGGGTGCGGACCTGCTTATGTACGGTATGGGCGAAAAGCATATAGTAGAAATTGCTCAAAGGCTTGAAAATGGTGAAAAAATAAGCAAGATTACCGACGTTTTGGGAACAGTTTATGCGGTTGATTCGGCAAAATATATACCCATTAAGGGTGCGGTTGAATGTCCAAGCTTTGAAAATGTAAGTCAGAATACCGAAAAGGGCAAGGAGCAATATGCAGTCTCTTGCCGTATTCAGCAAACAGAACACGATGCTAAAAGGGGAAATACCGTAATACAAAAAAGCGGAAAGAAAATAGTGGTGCAAAATCCACCAATGCCACCGCTTAGTACAGAGGAAATGGATAAGGTTTACTCACTTCCCTTTATGCGTGATTATCATCCAAGCTATAAGGCACTCGGCGGTGTTCCTGCTATTGAGGAGGTCAAGTTTTCGGTTATTCATAACAGAGGTTGCTATGGCGCTTGTAATTTCTGCTCGCTTGCTTACCATCAGGGCAGACAAATTAGTGTAAGAAGCCATCAGTCGGTAATAGATGAAGTTGAGAAAATCACCCAAATGGAAGATTTTAAGGGCTACATACACGATGTTGGCGGTCCTACTGCAAATTTCAGGGCTCCCTCTTGTGATGTACAGCTTAAAAAAGGTCTTTGCACCGATAAAAAATGTTTAGCTCCCAATATGTGCCCTGCCGTTAAGGTTTCGCACGAGGATTATTTAAGTCTGCTTAGAAAACTTAGAAGCATACCTAAGGTTAAAAAGGTCTTTATTCGCTCGGGTATTCGTTTTGATTATTTAATAGCCGATAAAAACGAGGACTTTTTCAAGGAGTTGGTGCTTCACCACACAAGCGGTCAGTTAAAGGTGGCTCCCGAGCATTGCTCGGATAATGTGCTAAAATATATGGGCAAGCCGTCTGTTAAGGTTTACGAAAAATTTGAAAAGCGGTTTTATGAGCTTACAAAAGCTATAGGCAAAAAGCAATTTTTGGTGCCGTATCTTATGTCGTCACATCCGGGAAGCACAATAAACGATGCTATTGAATTGTCGCTTTTCCTAAAAAGACACAATATGCATCCTGAGCAAGTGCAGGATTTTTACCCAACACCCGGCACTATTTCTACCTGTATGTTTTATACGGGTCTTGACCCGATTACTATGAAAAAGGTATATGTCCCCCGTACACCCGAGGAAAAGGCGGAGCAGAGGGCATTGCTTCAATACTTTAAGCCCGAAAACCGACAGCTTGTGTTAAAGGCGCTTAAAAAAGCAGGGCGCTATGATTTGATAGGAACAGGGAAGGACTGCTTGGCAGCCCCCGATAAATCGGTTGTGGTCAAAAACGGACGAGCAAAACCCAAACAAAAAAAGACTATACGAAACGTTCATAAAAAGAAAAAATAAAAGCGAAAAAGAACCATTTTAAAAATGGTTCTTTTTCGTTTTTAAGGGGTTTGAGGAGAGAATTTCCCATTTGGGAAATTATACCTTAAAGGGTGCGGCTCCCTTTAAGGTACGAGTATATAATAACTCAAAATTTTTTCGTATCTATATTATTTTTATGAACTATTTTTTAATTTTTGAAATTGTATAGTAAAAATTTTTTAGTCAATAATAAAGATGTGAAAGGAATGATTTGTTTGGAATATAGGGAAGAGAAAAAGACAAAAAAGAAAAAATCCCCAAGCTTTTATATAGTAGTGGCGATTTGTATTATGATACTTGGCGGTGCTACCTGGTTTTCGGTTAATAACGCAAACGAAAAGGCAAAGCAGGATATAGAAATTAAGGAAAACCCGATAGAATATGACAAGCCGTCGGATTCATATACTGAAAACGAGCCCTTGGTACCCGACACTCAAATTGATACCGAGGTAAACGACGAGCTGGAGGATGTGCCTGTCGAGGAAGCAGAGCCGATGATAAAGTTCACAATGCCGACCGAGGGTGAAATTTTAAAGGATTTTAACGATAAAACGTTACAATATTCTAAGACTTACAATGATATGAGACTTCATACAGGTGTTGATATAGCCTGCAAGACTGGTACTCCCGTAAACAGTATGAGTGACGGAACGGTTACAGCTATTGAGGATAATCCTCAGCTTGGCAAAACGGTCACCATTGACCACTATAATGGAATTGTAATAAAATATTCGGCAATAGACAAAATCACTCTTAAAGCCGGTGATACGGTTAAAATGGGTGATATGTTGGGCGTTTCAGCATCGGTGCCCTCAGAATGTGAGGATAAGCCGCACATTCATATAGAGCTTTATAAGGACAATGTAGCAGTATCTCCGCTTGAAGCGGTCGGACTTAAATAGCCTGCCCCCGAAAATTTATCGCTTAGGGGCAAAAAAGCGACAGTATTTTATATACTGCCGCTTTTCTTTTAAAGCCCTATAATATTTGCTTCGTTTTCCTCTGCCAAAAGCTTTATGTGTTTATGGCAGGTAAACATTATTGTTTGGTGTGCCTTAGAATATTCCTTTAAGAATTCTATTGCTTTTTCGGTGCGGATATCGTCATACTGTGCGAGGGAGTCGTCAAGTAAAATGGGCAGGGATTCGCCCTTGGAAATTAGCTCAGACACAGCAAGACGCAAGCTTAAATAGGCTTGGTCATAAGCACCGCTGCTTAAAAATGCAACGTCTCTTGTGCCAAAGGCATCGCTTTGACGTACCGCAATATCAAAGCCCTTTGAAACCGACATACTGTTGTATTTGTTAGAGGTTAGCTCGCAGAAAATTTCACTAGCCCTGTTTTCCAAAACTGCACCATAGGAGGAATGTACCTCGGCAAAGCTATCTGATAAAACTTCTGTAGCAATATCCAAGGCTTCGCAGTAATCACGCTGTTTAAGCAGGGTTTCCTTTAAAAGCTCGGCTTCTGCTTTACTGCCGTCAAGTCCCTTGTAAAGCTCCCTTAAGTGTGTGAGCTCGGGATTAATTGCGGCAGCAGACTCCTTTTTATTGGTGATTTCTTTTAGAATATTTTCATAATCAAGCTTTAATTTGCCAAAATCAATATTGGTTTTTTCACTGCTTTCGATATTAGCAAGCTTGGTCTCTGCCTCTTCGTAAGAAATTGAACCAAGCTCCTTAACGTAAATGTTAAGCTCGGTCTTGATTTGCTTTATCTGCTCTGCTTTTTCTGTAAGGCTTGGCAGCATAGCGGTTATTTCCTCAAGCGAGGAAGCCGTATGGTAAGCGGAAAACACGTTTATAAGCTCCATTTTTGCTGTTTCGGTTTCTTTTTTAAGGCTATCTAGTTCCGAAAGCTTAGTTTCTAGCATTGCCTTTTGGTTTTCAGTAACCATAGCTGAAGCATTAAGTGCCGCCGTTACGGCATCAAGCCTTGATTTAATTGAGTTAAGCTCTGAAAGCTTGGCGGTTTTTTTGTTTTCAAGGTTTAGGATACTTTCCTTTTTGGCTAAAATCTCACGCCTTAAGGTCTCGCTTGCCGAAAGGTCTAAGGGCTTTAGGATAAAGCTTAAAATCAAAAGAACAACACCTGAAACAAGTCCCGAAATTCCTGCAATTTGATTGATGAAAAACAGGATTACTCCTATTAAAATAAGTATACCTGATACAGTAAGCGTGATAGGATTAAATGCCTTTTTCTTTCTTTCTGCTTGCTTGATTTTAGCCTCTAGCTCAGCTAAATCGCTTCGGCTTGAGGTTAAATTCACCTCAATCTCCTCTATAACAGGCGAAACGGAATTAAGCTTTTCTGTTAAGGCTTGACGGTTTTCCTCGGTAGCATTTTCGGGCGGATTAATAGCCGCATCAATGCTTTTTCTTAAAACATCAATTTCACCTAATTTTGCGTTTTGGGAATTTTCAGCATTTTGCACCTTTGAAATACAGAATTTTACCTTGCTTAAATAGATATCGTCTATAACCTTGCCGTCCTTGAGCTTCAGGTTATCGGACGCCTGCTCAAGCTGATTTTTAAGCTCTAAAAGACGTTTAAGCTTTTCAGCGTTGCGACAGTCCTCCTCTTTAGAGAGCAGTTCGTTTATATCCTGACTGTTTTTGACAAGCACTGCGATTTCTTCTGCCAAGGTTTCGTATTCTGCTTTTTTGGCTTTAAAAATCTCCTTTGCGTTTTCTGCATTTCTGATGCTTTGTGTCAGTTCTTCGTGTCTTTGCAGATTTTTATCATAAATTCCGGCTCTACCGCTTTTGGACATAAGTGAAAGCTTAGCCTTTTGAAGCCTTGAGTTTACTTCCTCAAAAGAGACATTTTCGTCTGCAGTAAGGCTTAAATTTGAAAGCTTACCGGAAATTTCACCCTCGGCATCGGAATCCTTTTCAGGAAAACCGAACTGACCTATAAAGGCACTTCTTTCAAATGCGGCGGCAGAAATGCCTAAAAGAGTGCTTCCTATATCCGACGGAACTGCAGAGCCTTCACTTAAATCTAAATCAAAAAGCGTGGTTTTATCGGTAGAATTGGAGCTTCTGAACTCTTTTTCAAGACGGTAATGCTTACCACCTAATGTAAAATCAATACTGCCTGCCATTTGGTCGCCATTCCACGGGCTATACTTTTTACGCATATTTTTAAGTATTGAGCTGCCACCACGCTCGCTGCCGTAAAACATCATTTTAATAAATGCCATAATGGTAGTTTTTCCGTTTTCGTTACTGCCTAGCACTACATTAAAATTATCGGCAAAATCAAGCTTTAAATTTTTTATTCCTCCAAAGGAGGCGATATACAAAGAATTAATCCTCATCGTATTTTACCTCCACTGAAAATGCTTTTACACCAAGCTTTAATGCTTTTTTACAGATTTCTTTTTTGTCCTCGGGTGCATCCTCAATTTTTTGGAGCATTTTTCTAACGTATATTCCTTTAAGAGAGGGTTCCTTTAAAAGTGCATCAATGTCAAGCTTTAATTCGGTGCTATCCTTTATTTTAACAAAATATACCGCGTTTTCAAGTCTGCTTAAAAGCTCTGCTCGGCTTATAATAAATTCGGGCGAAACCTCGCCTGTAAGCTCGATTTTATAAAGATTTTCGTGATATGCTTCACCATAGGCTTCCTGTAATTCGGCAATAATTTTTTCGGCAATGGCAGAAACAGTTTCACAATTTGTAACATCTGTTTTGTGGTGAATATGCTGTCTCTTTGAAACGGGAACAAAGCTTAGATTACAAATACCTTTTCCTATTTCACCTATGTAGACACCCTTTTCCTCTAATTCGTCGAAGCCCTGTCCCTCAACACAGCCTGAATATGCAAAACTAGTATTATCAATTTTGCCTATGGGTGTCCTTTTATGGACGTGGCCTAAGGCGATATAGTCCATTTTAGAGTTTTTTACAAAGCGTGGTGTTATAGAATTATGGTCGGATGAAAGGTCGCTTTTAAGCTCGCCGTGTTGCACCATAAGGTTTACATAATCCTCGTCTGTAGATAGTGCGAATTGCTCCTCGCCCTGAAGGTAGGTGTCGCGAAAAGACCTGCCATAAACCCTTAGCTTTAATTCCTCAAAGGTGATAACCTCATCCTTTTCACCCAAAACATAAAGATTTTGCGGAAGCTGGGCTTTTAGAAAAGGTGATTGTGAATTTAATGGGTCGTGATTGCCGGCTGCAAAAACAGTTGCAATACGGCTTTTTTCTATTTTTTCAAAAACAGCTTTGTAAAAGCGTTCCTCAACACTGTTACTGTCGAACAAATCGCCTGCTATTGCCACTAGCTGTACATTTTCAGATACAGCTAAATCAATTATTCTTTCAAAGGTTAAAAGCGTTTCAGCACGCCTTTTTTCAGAGTTCTCCCCTAAAAAGCTATCAAGGGCTCCTATGTGAATATCTGCTGTATGCAGAATTTTTACGGTATTCATGAAAAGAACAACTCCTTTAAAAAGATTTTAGCATTAAACAGTACAATATTCAAGTATATTTCGACAAAATGGAAGTATTTGTATTGAAAAAAATGTCAAAATAAGGTAGAATAAGCAAAGGGAAGTGATAATATGAAAAATTATATCCTTTATAATCCTTTATCAGGTAACGGAAAGTCGAAAAAGAGCATCCACTCAGCCGATTTCGGCACGGGTGAAAAAATCTTTATTGATATTACTCGAATTTCTGATTATAATGAGCTTTTTGCATCCTTAGAAAAGGACGATAAAATTATTATTTGTGGCGGAGACGGGACCTTGAACCGTTTTATAAATTCTGTCGATAATATATCTATACAAAACGATGTCTTATTTCTGGCTGCAGGCAGCGGAAACGATTTTCTTAACGACCTTAATTTAAAAGCTGACAATAAACCTATTAAAATTAACGATTATATTAAAAATTTGCCAGCTCTTACGGTAAACGGCAAAAGCTACCGCTTTATAAACGGTATTGGCTACGGTGTTGACGGATACTGCTGTGCCGAAAAGGAGCAATACCTTAAAAAAGGCAAAAAGGGGAATTACGTTCTTATTGCGTTAAAGGGTCTTTTGTATGCCTTTAAACCACGAAATGCTACTGTCTGTGTTGACGGAAAGGAATATAAATATAGCCGAGTTTGGATGGTAACCTCTATGAAAGGTCGGTTTTTCGGCGGCGGATTAATGATAGCCCCAACACAGGACAGAAACAATCCTGAAAATAGCCTTTCTGTGATAGTAGCACATAATTTGAGTAAGCTTAAAATTCTTTTTCTGTTTCTTACAATTTTTAAGGGCAAGCATATAAAATATAAAAAATATGTTGCAGTACATAACTCTAAAGAGATTACTGTTAAGTATGATAAACCTGCTCCGCTTCAAATAGACGGGGAAGTAATTTCCGACGTTGAAAGCTATACTGTTACAAGCAGTGTTAAGGAATTAGAAACAGTAATTTAAAAAAGTGGCTGTAAAAAATTGCTATATATATTGTGATTTAAAATGCTTTCTGCCTTTAAAACTTGTAGGGGCAGGCGTCCTCGACTGCCCGAAAAAAGTCTTTAATTTGCATAAATCATTAGGGACAGTCG
>JAZNBP010000039.1:0-2509 GCA_045587085.1 Acutalibacteraceae bacterium
ACAGGTCACACTTGGGATGACGGAAAAATTACAACCGAGCCTACTTGTGAAACAGAGGGTGTTAAGACCTACACCTGTGCTTGTGGTGAGACTAAGACCGAAGCAATTTCTGCTATAGGTCATAGCTACAACGCAGTAGTAACTGATCCTACTTGTGAAACCGCAGGCTATACAACATATACCTGTGCAAATTGTGGTCATAGCTATGTTGCTAATGAAATCGAAGCTACAGGTCACACTTGGGATGACGGAAAAATTACAACCGAGCCTACTTGCGATGCAGAGGGCGTTAAGACCTATACCTGTCCTTGTGGTGAGACTAAGACTGAAGCAATTTCTGCTATAGGTCACAAGTACGATGCAGTTGTGACTGAGCCTACTTGTGAAACAGCAGGCTATACAACATATACCTGTGCAAATTGCGGACACAGTTATGTTGCAGACGAAATCGAAGCTACAGGTCATACTCCGGGAGCTGAGGCTACTTGTACCGAGGACCAGACTTGTACCGTTTGCGGTGATGTTCTTGCCGAGGCACTTGGACATAGCTTTGTGGGCGAATGGATAATTGAAGCACTTCCTACTTACAGTGCTGATGGATGTAAGTATCATATTTGCGAGGTTTGTAAGGAAAAAGGCGACGAAACAATCATTCCAATGCATACAATACCCGACATTGACTATGACGGAACACTCGGTGCAGATGACCTTGTAAGACTTAAGAAAATCGTTTTAGGTATAGACCTTGTTGAAACTGATGTTGATAACGACATATATGCAACTATTATGGACCTTAACGACGACGGCAAGTATAACATTATGGATTTAATTAGACTTAAGAGAATAATGTTGGATCTTTAATTTAAAAGCTACGGCTACCGCACAAAACGTGCGGTAGCAGAATAAATCTTATTGCACAATGGAGGAATGTAAAAATGGCAACAAAGCTTGGAAAGAGGTTGCTTTCCGTATTGTTGGCAGTAATGATGCTGTTTTCTTTAATACCGGCACAAATATTTACTGCTTCAGCTGATGAAACCTATGATCCTAATAAAATTTATGATTATGAGACATTTATCGGCTATTTAGGATTTTTAGAGGAATTAGCATACGCTTATACCTATGAGGTTGATCCTTCGGCAGATCCGTTAGGTCTTGTTATAAAATATATCAGAACCGGTGTTGACAGATATAACACTGGCTCTTGGGGTATTATGGCAGGCTATGAGGATGAAAATTTTGCAGCCTTTGTACAAATGGTTCAAGATATGAGTAATGACGGTATTCCTGAAGAGGAAAAAATGTACATTACAGCACTCAAAAATATCGAGAATATGTATTTGCCAAACGGTGACTATGTAGATATAGGACATATGTTTGGTACAATGGATATTACCTATACAAATAAAACCAGCATAAACCACGCCGACGTAGGCGGTTGGGCAGGAGACTTGGTTGACCTTCTAAGTGCCGCTGACGCTTTGGGCGTTACAGGCACGGTTGACGAAATGGTTGATACTATTGCAACCGAAATTTTGGGCGTTAATTTTGATGGTCAAATAGAATCATTCAGCAATACTGATATAATCGGTGACCTTGATGCTTTCTATATTATGAATGAGCTTGATATAGAAAATTACTATTTTGGTGACCTAACAAATGCTTTTCTTTTGTACTTCACAGAAGATTTAACAATGGAGGACAGAGCAGAGTATTTTATTAAAAATCGTTTAGACGGTGTAACTCTGCGTGATGCTTTACGCGAAAAGGTTTTAAACACTTATGCTGAAAATAAGGTTGTTTCTACCTTAGAGGGTACACGTGAATTCAATTCTTCAAATCTTAACGATTTAAGAAAAGCTTGCTGCTATACCTTTGCTGATTATATCTGCAAATTAGCAGGCGACTATGTAGAGTCTCCCGATAAGAGCTATTTTGATGTTTTCTCTACAACAACATCTAATTTGGCTCCCGGTATAACACAGGACATTAAGCAGGCTACCACAACCGATGGCAAGCAGATGGTTTACTATATTGCAACTGCTGATTTAAACCGCGATGATGTAAATGTTTATGCTAATTATAACAATAATGATCCCGCTTCCGGTTGGGCTATGCAGCGAGTTATTGAGCAGGCTAATGCCGCACAGGAAAAATACGGTAATCCTGCAAGCGACAAGTATATTGAAAACTATAATGTAATTGCTGCTACAAACGGTGCCGGCTTTAATATGTCAACAGGTGAGCCTGGGGGCTTGCTTGTTATGGGCGGTGTTGAATATCATCCTATAAATGCTAACGGATTTTTCGGTATTTTGAAGGACGGCACACCGATTATTGCTTCTACAGACGATTATAACAACAAGTACAAGGGTGAGGTTGCCGAGGGTATTGCAGGCTTTGGTGCAACTTTAGTAAAAGACGGCAAAATTGTTGTAAACCACAGTGCTAATTACACCAGCAATCGTGCAAGCCGTACCGCAGTTGGTATCACAAAGACAGGCAAAGT
>JAZNBP010000040.1:0-1659 GCA_045587085.1 Acutalibacteraceae bacterium
TTGCGTGTTCAGGGTGCATTTGTTTCTGATGATGAGATTGAAAGACTTATCGATTTCTTAAAACAGGGAAATGAGGATTCTCATTACAGTGAGGATTTAGCAGAGCATATTGAAAGAATTTCAATAGGGGATAACGGAGTAACACCTGATGAAGATGATGACGGTGATGAGCTTTTACCTCAGGCAATTGAGCTTGCAGTAGAGCTTGGCCAGATTTCAACAGCTATGATACAAAGAAGGCTTAAGGTGGGATATTCTCGTGCCGGAAGAATTATAGACCAGATGGAAGCTCGCGGAATAATAAGCGGAGCTAACGGCTCAAAGCCAAGACAGGTTTACATAAATCATTCTGACCTCGCAAGTACACAATATATGTCAGATGATGAGTAAGGAGAATAAATGAACAATGGATTTTTACCTATCTCGCGTGAGGATATGAACTCACGGGGGTGGGAACAGCTTGATTTTTTATATATTGTCGGCGATGCATATGTTGACCATCCAAGCTTCGGACACGCAATAATCTCAAGAGTTTTAGAAGATAACGGCTATAAGGTCGGAATAATCTCGCTTCCCAATTGGAGAAACACAGACGACTTTTTAAAGATGGGAAGACCAAGGCTCGGAGTCTTAATTTCTGCAGGAAATATTGACAGTATGGTAAATCATTATACTGTGAGTAAGAAAAAAAGAAGTGATGATGCCTATGCACCGGGAAATAAAGCAGGTCAGCGTCCTGACCGTGCAACTATCGCCTACTCAAACCGAGTAAGAGAGGCATTCGGAAAAATTCCGATACTTATAGGCGGAGTTGAAGCAAGCTTAAGACGGTTTGCGCATTATGATTATTGGGAGGACAAGGTTCGCCGTTCTATTCTTTTCGATTCGGGTGCGGATATATTAATGTATGGAATGGGAGAACGCCAGATTGTAGAAATTGCAGACCTTTTAAATGCAGGAGTTAACGTTAAAGACATCACGACAGTTCGGGGTACTTGCTTTTTATCGGACACGGGTGACTTTGAAGACTCGGTGTTGCTTCCGTCATATTCAGAATGTTCAAGGGATAAAAAAAAGTATGCCGTATCTTGTAAGCTTCAATATGATGAACAAAATCCATACACAGGAAAAATATTAGTACAAAAGCATAATGACAGATTTTTAATTCAAAATCCGCCTGCAGAACCCTTAAAAACTTCGGAGCTTGACAAGGTTTACAATCTTCCGTATATGAGGACATATCACCCTGTATATGAAAAAGACGGAGGCATTGAGGCTATAAAAGAGGTAAAATTCAGCATAGCTGCAAATAGGGGTTGTTTTGGAGGCTGTAATTTTTGTGCTTTGGCGTTTCATCAGGGAAGAATTGTAACATCAAGGAGCGAGGATTCTATTATAAAAGAAGCCAAACAGATGGTAAAAGACCCTGAATTTAAAGGATATATTCACGACGTCGGAGGCCCGACTGCGAATTTTACGGCAGTTGCCTGTGAAAAACAGAAGACAAAAGGTGCTTGTAAGAACAAACAATGCCTTTTTCCGTCAGTTTGTAAGAATATGAGGGTAAGCCACGAAAAGTACTTGAATATTTTAAGACAGCTTCGTAAGATAGACGGTGTTAAAAAGGTTTTTATCCGCTCAGGTATCCGTTTTGATTAC
>JAZNBP010000041.1:0-9934 GCA_045587085.1 Acutalibacteraceae bacterium
TATAATAAATAAATCGCAGAAACAAACGGGTCGATGTGGGGATCGCCCCCTACGGTTTAGACGAATTTTTATTTTTTCTCTTTACACCAAACGAAATAAATGTTATACTAATTAAGCCAAATAAAATTCATATAAGAATGACATTCGTTTTCTTACAAGGGAGTGTTATACTCTTTTTTGCATACAACAACTATGTGAATTTGGTAAAAACGCAAATTCCACCAAGTTGTTGTATAGGGAAACCTGTCATTGCTTGAATTTTGTTTGGCGACAATCGGGGTTTGCGTTTTTCGGTGTGCGGCTTCGGTTGCACACTTTTTTAATTTTGGGGTGTAAAATTGTCAAACGAAATAAACCAAAGAATAAAAACCATTCGCAAAGAGTTAGGGTTCAAACAAAAAGATGCAGCAAAATTTTTAGGGATAAAGGAAAGCACCTATTCACAAATGGAACGAACGGGTATTATCACCTGCAATACCGCAATCAAGCTTGCAATAATGTTTAATACAGATTTAAATTATTTGCTTTTAGGCTTAGAGCCAACTGCCGTTATACCGCCACCGCAAGAAAAAGAGAAAGAAATTATTATAGACGATAAATTAATCCTTACCCCAAATGAGCAAAGCATTATTACTGTATTGCGTCATTTCTCTAAACAAGACAGAGAGGAATGTATTAAATTTATAGAAAAGAAATATCACAACAATTTGTAAGGAACGACCTATGTGTCGTTCCTTTTTGAATTGTTCGAAAAAATATATATTGCTTTTGTAGGGGAGGGTCTCTGTGCCCTCCCGTAAGAAAAGGTTATATCGTAAAAAACGAGAGGGAAAAGCCCTCCCCTGCGGTCTTAACAGATTTTTAATTTTATTATAATTTGTTAATAAAATATCTTTATTTTTTTATTTTATTGTGTTATAATGGATAATGTATAATTATGTGCGAAAGGATGGGTACTCTGTGATTAAAAAAATGCTTCTTTTATGCCTTTGTATAGCGGTTGTATTTTCTTTTTCAAGCTGTAATTTAATGATGGCTGACACTGCAGAGCTGTTGTCCTCTCCATCCCTTCCTGATGAGCTAAAACCCATTGCCGATATTATCGGTAAAACCGCACCTGAGGGCTACACACTTAAATATCCTTCCCGTGGGGAATACCGTTCGGCAATTATACGCCACGATATTGACGGTGACGGTTTTGAGGAAGCCTTTGCCTTTTACTACACTGCTGAAGGCGAAGCCGGGGCTATGCACATTAATCTGATAGCCAAGCGTAAGGGTAACTGGTCGCTTGTGGCTGAACAAAAAATCCTTGCCGGCGGTGTTGATAAGGTTGAGTTTTCCGATTTAAACTCAGACGGCGTAAAGGAAATTCTGGTCGGCTGGGAAATATACGGAACAAGCGAAATGCAGTTGGCGGTTTACAGTCTTGATGCAACAGGACTTACCCAGATGCTTTTGGAAAGATACACACATTTTCTTGCCTGCGATTTGGACGAAAACCGACAGGATGAAATTTTGGTTATAAAATCCGCCTCGAAAGAAGCCGGAAACTCCGCTGTGCTTTACGGCTTCCAAAAAGACAGCGTTACCGCACTTTCATCCTGTGCCTTAGACAGTGCCGCAAAAACCATTAATGAGCCTATGATTGCTCCGCTTTCAACCGGAAAGCAGGTTGCCTATATTGAAGAAATCAAGGGTATTGGTGCTATTACCGAGGTACTGATTTACGAAAAGGGCGTCCTTAAAAATCCGCTTTATTCTGCCGACTTTAAGGAAACCGTAAAAACCCTGCGTTCTGTCTCACTTCCAACAACAGACATAAACGGTGACGGCATTTTGGAAATACCCGTGCAGGAAAACGTACCGTCGGTTGCAATTGGTGCTGCTACTGAAATTTTATATCTTACAAATTGGTGCTCCTTTGACGGCGAAAGCCTTACAATTCAGCAAACTTCTATGATTAACATACTAGACGGATATATGCTTAATATACCCGCGAAACTTATAGGAAAAATCGCAATTCTCAAAAACACCCAAACTCGCGAGCGTGGAATATATCTCTACGACAGCGAAACCCTGACCGTCGGCGATAATCTGCTTACTATCCAGAGTGTTGAACAAAAAGAGTGGGAAACCATCAAGAAAAAAGGCACCGCTGCCAAAGAGCTTGCAACCGCCGACGAGACCGTGCATATCGCCTTTGTTTCCAACCTTGCCACAAGCTATGGCATTACGTTTGACGGCTTAAAAGAAGCCATTACTGCATTTTAAAGGAGTGTAAATCTTGAAAAGAATTTTAATCGTTGAAGATGAAGCCGCAATCCGTGAGTTTGAAGCTATCAACCTGAAGCGTGTCGGTTACGATGTTACCGAAGCCGGCTCAGGTGAAGAAGCACTCGAAATTTACGACAGCGACCCTCAGGGCTTCCAGATTGCTCTGCTCGATATCTCTATGCCGGGTATTGACGGCTTTACTCTATGTAAGGAGCTTAGGAAAAGAAGCGAAACCTTAGGAATTATAATGCTAACCGCCCGAACACAGGAAATGGATAAAATAAGCGGTCTTATGATGGGTGCTGACGACTACATAACAAAGCCCTTTAGCCCGACAGAGCTGCTGGCACGTGTCGACTCGCTTTATAGGAGAGTGGGAATGAATACCGCAAAGGCTGTAATCCCCTCGGACGATATAACGCTTGGCAATTTTACCCTTAATACAAGAAAGCGTACTCTTTTAAAGAACGATGTAAATATAGAGCTTACTCAGGTAGAATTCCAAATGGTGGAATATTTCTTCCGCAATCCTGATACTCCCATAGACAGGACCGACATTTTAAACCGTGTGTGGGGTACTAATTACTTTGGCGAGGAAAAAATTGTTGACGTAAACATTCGCCGTCTCAGAAAGAAAATCGAGGATGACCCCTCTGAGCCTACCCGTCTTGTAACAGTTTGGGGCATGGGCTACAAGTGGAACACAAACTAAAATTTAAGTAAATCTACGAAAGGAGCAAAGACGGATGCAGCTTGAAATCAAATTCAAAAGCATAGCAATGCGTTGGTTTTTAAATATTTTTCTTATTGTTGCGGCTATTGTTACAGCTGTTGTGATTGCCTTTGCTCTGCTTTTTAATTCGCTTTATATAGAACGCATCACCGACCTTGCAAGTGACTATGCTTATGAATTTTACGCTCTTACAAGCGAAAGTGAAAACACCTTTTCGGATACCGCTATAGATATTGCGGGACAATTTATCCACAAGGATAAAATAGAGGTTCAGGTTTTCGACAAAAACAACAATTTTGTTGTCTCTACTACCGGTTTCCAGGTCTCTGCACCTGAAACGCCCGATTTTAAGGAAGCTTTAAGCAATAAAACTTCTGCTACAGCCAGAACCGAAACTGCCGACGGCGAAAAGGTGCTTGCAGGAACAGTTATGCTTTACGATATCAACGAAAAGCCTCTCGGTGCATACCGCTGGGTGACCTCGTTGTCTGCAATGAACAAAACCTTGATGCAGTTTATGGTTTTAGAAATTGTAATAGCTCTTGTAATTCTGATTATAACTGCTTTTTCAGGCCTGTTCTTTGTTAAATCCATTGTAAGACCTATACGTGACGTAAGCAATATTGCAAGAAAAATTGCTATGGGCGACTTTGATTCTAGAATAGAAATCACTAAAAACGATGAAATTGGTGAGCTTTGCGACTCCATTAACTATATGGCGTCTGAGCTAAGCTCAGCTCAAAATCTTAAAAACGACTTTATTTCCTCTGTTTCGCACGAGCTTAGAACTCCGCTTACCGCCATAAAGGGCTGGGGAGAGACCGCAAAAATGTCTGTCGGCACAGATGAGGTGCTTGTGAACCGCGGTCTTGAAGTGGTTTTAACCGAAGCCGACCGTCTTTCAGGTCTTGTAGAGGAATTGCTCGATTTTTCCCGTATAGAAACAGGAAGAATGTCCCTAGAGTTGAGTCCGCTTAATATTTCGTCACTCCTTAAGGAATCTGCGGATATGTATGTTGAGCTTGCCCGTCAGCAAGGTATTGAACTAATCTTTACCGAGCCGTCCGAGCAGTTAGAGGTTTTGGGAGACAGTAACCGCTTAAAGCAGGTTTTCATCAATATAATTGATAACGCAGTAAAATACACCGAAAGTGGCGGTCAGGTTCTTATCGACCAGCTAAGGGAGGAAGGCTGTGTTAGAATTTCAGTAAAGGATACAGGTGTAGGTATACCTGCACAGGATATAGACAGGGTTAAGGAGAAATTTTACAAGGCTAACAAAACCGTACGCGGTTCGGGTATAGGTCTTGCGGTTGCCGACGAAATTATAAAGCAACACCAAGGACTTTTGTTTATAGAAAGTCTTGAGGGTGCGGGAACTACAGCTACCATTGTGCTACCACTTTATGAACCCGAGGAAGCCACAGAAGAAGGAGAAGAATATGTCTAAATGCAAATATACTTCAATAGGCGGTCAGGCACTTATTGAAGGTATTATGATGAAAAGCCCTGAAAAAACCGCACTTGCAGTCAGAACTCCCGAAAAGGAAATTGATATCACCTATCTTGACTATAAATCAATTCGCCAAAAGCATAAAATTTTAAATATCCCTATAATAAGGGGAGTAATAAGCTTTGTCGAATCTATGGTGCAAGGCTATAAGGCTATGATGCTTTCGGCTGACAAATCAGGCTTTACCGATTTAGAGGAAGAGAAAAGCACAGAAAAAACCGAAGCCGACAAGAAAAAGGAAAGCGTATTTGTAAATATCGCTATGGCAGTTGGCACCGTTTTGGGTGTAGTGCTGGCGGTTGTGCTGTTTATGTATCTGCCACGTCTTTGTGTGCAGGGACTTGAATGGTTAGCCGGCGTGTCCTTTTCAAAGCTCGCACGTTCTGCTATAGAACAGTCTTTAAAGCTTATCGTGTTTGTTCTGTATGTTTGGGGCGTTTCCTTTATGAAGGATATAAAAAGGGTGTTTATGTACCACGGTGCTGAGCATAAGACAATTTTCTGCTACGAAAAGGGCTTAGAGCTAACGGTCAGCAACGTTCGTCAGCAAAAGCGTTTTCACCCGCGTTGCGGAACCTCCTTTATGATACTTATGATACTGATAAGTGTTATAATCTCGACCGTGATACAAATAATTTTCCCCACAGTTTATGATGTTAAGTGGCTTTGGGTAATAGCCAAAATTCTTATGCTGCCAATCGTTTGCGGTATCGGTTTTGAGGTACTGAAAACTTGCGGAAAGTATGACAACATAATAACCCGCATTATCTCGGCTCCCGGAATGTGGCTTCAAAGAATTACCACAAAAGAGCCCGAGGACGATATGATAGAAATTGCGATTGCGGCACTTAAGGCTTGCGAGCCCGAAACACCCGACGTTGACCGCAGTATAGATAAAAAAGATTTAAGCTCAGAGGAAAATGATGACAATATTTGAAGCATACAACACAACAAAGCAAAAGCTGAAGGCGGCAGGAATTGAAGATTACGTCTTTGAAGCAAAGGAAATTATAAAGCACGTAACAGGTCTTTCGGCAAATGACATATTAGCTAAATATTCTACTCCGCTTACCGATTTTCAGCAGAACAATCTTGTTGCTCTTTTGCATCAGCGAGAGGTACGCTATCCGCTTCAGTACATTTTCGGCAAATGGGATTTTTACGGACGCACCTTTTTTGTGGGCCCGGGCGTGCTAATTCCCCGTCAAGATACCGAAACTGTAATTGATGTGGCTCTCGATTATTTAAAGGATACAGAAGCTCCCGAAATATTAGACCTTTGTGCCGGAAGCGGTTGCATAGGCATTACCTTGGCACTCGAAAAATATAAGGGCAGGGTATCCTTGCTCGAAAAATACGACGAGGCTATATCTTATGCAGAAAAAAACATCCGCTTGAATGAGGCAGTAAATACTGCTCTTTACAAAGGCGATGTTCTCCTCTCCGACTTATCGGACAACAAATATGATTTAATAGTAAGTAATCCCCCGTATATCCCCGAAAATGAGATGAAGGACACTTCGCCCGAGGTAGCATTTGAGCCTGAAACCGCACTTATTGCCGACGATAACGGCTTGCAGTTTTACAAGGCGATTATAAAAAATTATAAAACCGCGTTAAAGCAAAACGGTATGCTGTTGTTTGAAGTAGGCAGGGGCGAAGCAAATGCCGTTGCCGACCTTTTAAAAGAAGCAGGCTTTAAGGATATAAAGATTAAAAAAGATTTTGGCGGTATCGACAGAGCCGTCAGCGGAATAAATGAATAGGAGAGATTTTTAAATGGCTACAAAGCAAGCACCAAAAGCTCCCGCAAAAAAAGTTGAAGATGCAGAAAGGGCAAAAGCCTTAAAATCTGCAATGGACCAATTAGAAAAGAAATACGGCAAGGGTGCCGTAATGCGTCTTGGCGAAAATGTTAATATGAATGTTGAGCATATAAAGACAGGCTCTCTTATGCTCGATTTGGCACTCGGTATAGGCGGTATCCCAAAGGGCAGAATTATTGAAATATACGGACCCGAATCCTCGGGTAAAACAACCGTTGCACTACACTGTGTGGCAGAGGCTCAAAAAGCAGGCGGTACTGCTGCATTTATAGACGTTGAGCACGCATTAGACCCCGTTTATGCCTCACATTTAGGCGTGGATATTGACTCTTTGCTCGTATCTCAGCCCGATTCGGGTGAGCAGGCTTTGGAAATTGCCGAAGCACTTGTACGCTCTGGTGCAGTTGATATTATTGTTGTCGACTCGGTAGCAGCGTTAGTTACAAGAGCCGAAATTGACGGTGAAATGGGCGACGCAACGGTAGGCTCTTTGGCACGTCTTATGTCTCAGGCAATGCGTAAGCTTGCAAGCGTGCTTTCAAAAACCAACTGTGCCGCTATTTTCATTAACCAGCTACGTGAAAAAATCGGTGTTATGTACGGCAATCCCGAAACTACACCGGGCGGACGTGCACTCAAATACTATTCAAGTGTCCGTATCGACGTAAGAAAGGGCGAGCCTATTAAAGACGGAAGCGAGCTTATCGGTACACACACAAAGGCTAAAATTGTTAAAAATAAAGTAGCTCCCCCCTTTAAAACCGCAGAATTTGATATTATCTACGGCAAGGGTATAAGCCATATCGGTGAAATAATCGATGCCGGTGTTGAGCTTGAGGTTGTTAAAAAATCGGGTGCTTGGTTCTACTACGGTGAAACAAGGCTCGGTCAAGGCAGAGATAATGTTATAAAGCTTTTTGAGGATAACCCCGAATTAGCTGCCGAAATTGAGGCTAAAATTATTGCTGCATTTGATAGTGGCAAAGAACTTCCGACCGATGCACCCACAGGCGACGATGCAATAGAAATTATGCCCGAAGAGCCTATCGCTCGCCCACGCAAAACAATAGATATTGACATTGCAGTTGACGAATAATGGAAATTGTTTCTATTACCCGCAACAAACTGCATTTAACAAAAATTTCTCTCTCAGACGGTAGCGAAAGGCTGATAGACAATGATATCGTAGCCGAAGCCTCACTTTTTGAGGAAATGGAGATAACTGACGACGAACTCCTAGAGCTTGTCTTTAAATCCGACTACCGCCGTGCGAAGCAGAGGGCTTTGTGGTATTTAGACCGTATGGACTATACCGAAAAGGGACTTTTTGACAAGCTTATAAAAGCCGGTTTTGAAAAGCGTGCTTGTGCTGAGGTTCTTGCCTATTTTTGCGAGGTGGGGCTTATAGATGACCGCCGTTTTGCAGAAAGGCTTGCCGAAAGGTATACCGAGGCTAACAAATCGAAAAGAGAAATTTTAAACAAGCTATATCAAAAAGGTGTACCGCTTGACCTAGCGAAAGAGGTTTTAACTGGCACCGAAACCGATGAAGTAGCGCAGATAAAGGCTATCATAGAAAAAAAGTATGCCTACCGCTTATCGGATAAGGCTTCGTACGACAAGGTTTTTGCCGCACTGGCAAGAAAAGGCTTTTCCTTTAGTCCTGTAAAAGAGGCTTTGTCGCAGTATAAATCAGAACTTGAATTCAGTGAGGAATATTAATGTATAAGATTTCAATGGTGTCGCTGGGGTGTCCTAAAAATCAGGTCGACGCCGAAATAATGCTGAAAAAGCTTTCGGACGCAGGCTTTACTATTACCCCTGCCGAAGCCGAAGCAGATGCCATAATAATTAATACCTGTGGCTTTATCGAAACCGCAAAGGCAGAGGCTATTGAAAATATTTTAGAGGCTGCACGCTATAAGGACGAGGGCAAGCTTAAGGCACTAATTGTCACAGGTTGCTTGGCAGAAAGGTATAAAGACGATGTGACCGAGGAAATACCCGAGGTCGACGTTTGTGTAGGAATTGGCAAAAATGCCGATATTGCGGAAATTGTAAAAAATGCAATAGAGGGCAAAAAGCAGAATTATTACGGCGAAAAGGACGAGCTTCCTTTAAACGGTGACCGAATTTTAGGCGGATACCCCTTTACCACATACCTTAAGGTGGCAGAGGGCTGTAACAACTGCTGTACCTACTGTGCAATTCCGAAAATACGCGGCAAAATGCGAAGCCGTACTATTGAGGATTGCATAGCCGAAGCCGAAAAATTAGCGGACAACGGCGTTACCGAGCTTATCGTTGTAGCGCAGGATACCACCGCTTACGGCGAGGATATTTACGGCGAAAGCAAACTTTCGGAGCTTCTTTCTGAGCTTTGCAAAATAGAAAAGCTACATTGGATAAGAACGCTTTATACCTATCCCGACAAGATAACGGACGAGCTTTTAGATGTTATAAAGCGTGAGGACAAGCTTATAAAATACCTTGATATTCCGCTTCAGCATATAAACGGAGAAATCCTTAAAAAGATGAACCGAAAAGGCGATGCCACTTCTCTTTCGGCATTGATTGACAAAATCAGAGCAAAAATTCCCGAAATCACCCTTAGAACAACCCTTATAACCGGTTTCCCGGGGGAGAGTGAGGAGCAGTTCTGCGAATTAGCAGAGTTTGTAAAGGAAAAACGCTTTGACAGGCTTGGCTGTTTCCCTTATTCCGCCGAGGAAGGGACCATTGTTGCAACACTTGATAACCAAATTGACGAGCAGACAAAGGTTGACCGTATGGAAAACATTATGGAGCTTCAAATGTCAATAGCAGCCGAAAAAAACGAGGAAAAGATAGGCTCTGTCACAGAAGTGCTGATAGAGGGCTGGGACGATTACATAAAGTGTTATTTTGGCAGAACTGAAGCCGACGTCCCCGAAATTGACGGCAAAATTTTCTTTATGTCGAGTAAACCCCTTAAAATCGGCGATTATGTAAAGGTTAGAATTAACGATAATATAGATTATGATTTGTTAGGAGAGTTAGAAGAATGAATACACCAAATAAATTAACGCTGGCACGTATGATAGCAACCCCCGTATTTATGGCAGTAATGCTAATTGGAAAGTTACCTTTCCACTACCTTATTTCACTTGTTTTGTTCGTAGCCGCTTCCCTTACTGATATGATAGACGGTAAAATGGCAAGAAAGTACAATATGGTAACCGATTTTGGAAAGTTTATGGACCCGCTTGCTGATAAAATGCTCACTACCGCCGCATATTTAGGCTTTATGTTCATTTACGGCGGCACAAAGTTTGCTTGGCATATTGTTGTAATCACATTTATTGTGCTGTTCCGCGAATTTGCAGTTTCCTCAATCCGCTTGGTGGCCGTTACCGCAGGCGGTAAGGTTGTAGCAGCCAATATGTGGGGCAAAGCAAAAACCGTAAGCCAGATGTTAGGTATTATTTTTGCTCTTTGCGTATATGCTTTAAATGAGCTAATGCCCTTATCAAACGGTGTTTTTGCAGTTCTTGATATTGTAATTATTGCTCTTTTCTGGCTCTCGGCAGTGCTTTGCGTAATTTC